>CAMDXR010000155.1 GCA_945877725.1 Limnohabitans sp. Rim8 | reverse complement strand
CCGGTTTGAAAATTCTGGACCAAGTTCGTCGCCAGATTCAAGTGCCCATCCTCACCGATGTGCACGACGAATCTCAGGTTGCCATGGTAGCCAGCGTGGTGGATGTTCTGCAAACCCCCGCATTTTTGTGCCGCCAGACAGATTTCATTCGCGCGGTGGCCCAGTCGGGCAAACCCGTCAACATCAAAAAAGGCCAATTTTTAGCCCCCTGGGACATGAAAAATGTCATCGACAAAGCCCGCACAGCCGCGCGCGAAGCGAGTTTGCTCGAAGACAACTTTCTGGCCTGCGAGCGCGGTGTGAGTTTTGGCTACAACAACCTGGTAGCCGACATGACCAGCCTGGCCGAAATGCGCAAAACCGGGGCGCCGGTGGTGTTTGATGTGACCCATTCGGTGCAAAAACCCGGGGGTCAGGGCACCAGGAGTGGCGGTGCGCGCGACATGGTGCCCGTGCTGGCCCGTGCAGGTGTGGCCGCAGGTGTGGCGGGTCTCTTCATGGAAACCCACCCGAATCCAGCCGAGGCTTGGTCCGATGGCCCCAATGCTGTGCCTTTGCGAAAAATGAAAGCACTTTTAGAGACGCTGGTGCAAATAGATTCCGTCACCAAAAAGAACCCCTTTCTTGAGGAGGACTTCGCATGAGCGGCTATATCATTGCTGTCGTTCAGGTCACCAACCCTGCCCAATACGAGGAATACAAAAAATGGTCCACTGCGGCCATTCAGACCTCGGGCGCCGAAATATGTGTTCGGGGGGGACAAGTTCAGGTCCTAGAGGGCGACTGGCATCCTGAGCGGATGGTGATTTTGAAGTTTCCTACCTTTGATGCCGCCAAGGCGTTTTATGAATTGCCCGAATACCGCAAAGCCCGTGAAACGCGTGAAGGCGCGGCCATCATGAAGATGGTTGCGGTTGAGGGCCTTTGAGTTGTTTTATTGTTAATTTGAGAAAGTCAAAAATGAGTGCAATCGTTGATATCGTTGGCCGTGAAATTCTCGACAGCCGTGGCAACCCCACGGTTGAATGTGACGTGCTGCTTGAATCAGGCGTCATGGGCCGCGCTGCAGTGCCCTCTGGCGCCTCCACTGGCAGCCGTGAAGCCATTGAGCTGCGCGATGGTGATAAAAGTCGCTATTTGGGCAAAGGCGTGCTCAAGGCTGTCGAACACATCAACACCGAAATTGCTGAAGCCGTGATGGGCTTGGATGCTTCCGAGCAGGCCTTTTTGGACCGCACCCTGATTGACCTGGATGGCACGGAAAACAAAAGTCGCCTGGGTGCCAACGCCATGTTGGCTGTTTCGATGGCCGTGGCCCGTGCTGCGGCCGAAGAGTCCGGACTGCCCCTTTACCGCTACTTTGGCGGCATGAATGGGAACCAGTTGCCCGTGCCCATGATGAACGTCATCAATGGCGGGGCGCACGCCAACAACAACCTCGACCTGCAAGAGTTCATGATCATCCCCGTGGGCGCACCCTCGTTCCGCGAAGCCGTGCGCTGGGGTGCTGAAGTGTTCCATGCGCTCAAGAAAATCATCCACGACAAAGGCATGAGTATTGCCGTAGGCGACGAAGGCGGCTTTGCCCCCAACGTGGACAGCCATGAAGCGGCTATCCAGATGG
The DNA here is from genome assembly GCA_945877725.1 of Limnohabitans sp. Rim8. Classification (GTDB taxonomy): domain Bacteria; phylum Pseudomonadota; class Gammaproteobacteria; order Burkholderiales; family Burkholderiaceae_C; genus Limnohabitans_A. Next base: position 5,646 of record CAMDXR010000155.1, on the reverse strand, counting down.
TGCTGGACGCGATTGCGGCAGCGGGTTACACCGCTGGCGAAGAAATCGCCATTGGCTTGGACTGCGCAGCCAGCGAGTTTTACAAAGATGGCAAATACAAATTGTCGGGCGAAGGCCTGGAGCTGACCGCCGAGCAATGGACCGACATGTTGGCCAGCTGGTGCGACAAATACCCCATCATCAGCATCGAAGACGGCATGGCTGAAAACGACTGGGATGGCTGGAAAGTTCTGACCGATCGTTTGGCCAAGAACGTGCAGATTGTGGGTGACGACTTGTTTGTCACCAACACCAAGATCTTCAAAGAAGGCATCGAAAAGGGCATCGCCAACTCGATCCTGATCAAAATCAACCAAATTGGTACGCTGACTGAAACCTTCGAAGCCATCGAAATGGCCAAACGTGCGGGCTATACCGCCGTGATCAGCCACCGTTCCGGCGAGACCGAAGACTCCACCATTGCAGACATCGCTGTGGGCCTGAACGCTGGCCAGATCAAGACCGGTTCCATGAGTCGCTCAGACCGCATGGCGAAATACAACCAACTGCTGCGCATCGAAGAAGACTTAGGCGAAGTCGCGGTCTACCCTGGCCGTGCAGCCTTTTACAACCTGCGTTAAATACCATGGGCAAACGCCTCATCCCGGTTGTACTGATCGCCTTGTTGGCGATCATCCAAGTCCAACTTTGGCTGGGCCGGGGGGGGTTGCCCAACGTCGCAGAGCTGGAGCGTGAGCTGCAGCAACAAAAAATCGCCAACGAAGAGTCCCGACGCAAAATTGAACAACTCAGTGCCGAGGTAAATGACCTGAAAGAAGGCCTGAACATGGTCGAAGAGCGGGCCCGAAATGAGTTGGGCATGGTCAAACCCAACGAAATCTACGTTCAAATCGCCAAATGATGAGGCCTGCCGTCTTAGGCCACAAAACGCTGCGCCCGTCATGAAGGTTCGGCGCATTGCCATAGTCGGTGCAGCAAGCACAGGCAAAACATGGCTAAAAGACGCCTTGAAGAGCGTTTTGACCCTGCGAGGCAATACCGTATCGGATATTTCCCACAGGGGATCCAGTCAAAACTCAAACATCAACGCAGTTCAGGTCTGGACAATTTCGGACAACACCGCTTTGATGACTGCGGTTGAGAACCACTTGCATTTTGAGGATGAACCCCTTGCTGCCGTTGCGCAGGCACACCGTGACTTGTACGACATCACACTGGTCATGGGTCTCGATTGGCCCCAATCGAGCACAGCGCTGCAAAGCGATGGCCACGTCATGCGTTCCACAGTAGACAGTGCGCTGCGCCAAACTCTAAGCCAGTCTGGGCTTGCGTACAAAGTGATTTATGGTCAAGGTCATCAGCGACTGAACCATGCCCTGCTGGCCCTCGGATTGGCGGGCGAAGACAATTTGGCGCGCCAAATACGCGAGCAGGGTCAATTTGCCATCAACCAAGGCCGTACCCAGTGGCAATGCAACGAATGCAGCGACCCTGAGTGCGAGCACAAACTTTTTACAAGTTTGCTGGGGGATCGCCCGAACTGACAAAAGTCCGCCGCTAGAACACCCTTCGCGAGCAGGGGCTCGCTCCAACAAAGACCATTAGCGAGCGGTGGCTCGGTTCTACAAAGACCATTAGCGAGCGGTGGCTCGGTTCTACAAAGACCACTTAGCGAGCGGGGGCTCGGTTTTACAAAGACCTTCGAGGGCATTTGCATTCCCCCGGGGGAAACACTTGCGACTCACTGTATGAGGGTCGTGTTTAAAGGTGTCTCAGTGAACGGCCCCACCCGAAAGATCGGCGGGCAATCCGGTGAACAGGCCGGCCGCATCGACGGGGTCAAATCGGTATTGCGCGCCACAAAAATCACAGCCTACTTCCACCTGCCCTTGTTCGGCAAGGATACCTTCGACCTCCTCGGTGCCCAAGCTTTTGATCATGTTGCCAACACGCTCCCGGTTGCAGCGACACGCAAAACGCGGTCCGTTCTCACCCACAAAGGGCTCAAACCGGACCAGCGGCTCTTCCCAAAACAAACGGTGCAGGATGGTTTCGGCATCCAGCGAGAGCAGCTCCTCGCGTTTCAGGCTTTTGGTCAAAATCGAAATGCGACTGAAATCTTCACTTTGCCCCAAAACCGACTCACGCATGAGCGAATCCACCTGCCCTGCCAGATTGCCCTCACCTTCAATGGGCAAACGCTGAATCAGCATGCCGGCCGCCACTTTGTCATCTGCCGCGAGAACCAGCACGGTATCAAGCTGTTCAGATTGCAGCATGTAGTGTTCTAGAACTTCGCTGATGTTCTCGAGCTTTTCACCCCGATCACCAAAGAGCGGCACGACCCCTTGGTAGGGTTGCTGACCAGGCAAACGGTCTTGCGGGTCCAGGGTGATCGCGCAGCGGCCCTCGTTGTTCACGTTGACCATCTGGCTCAAGGTGGCTTGATCGGATACCTCGCCCACTTGGGTGCAAGTGGCCCGCAAACTCAGGTCAGGCTGCACCTCGACCACGCCCAACTTAACCGGGCCATCGCCAAAAATCTGCAACACCAAAGCGCCATTGAATTTGATATTGCCCTGCATCAACACGCCTGCTGCGGCCATCTCGCCCAACAACTGACGCACAGGTGCCGGGTAAGCGCCAGTTTCGGAATTGGCCGCACGCCGCGCCAAAATATCTTGCCAAGCGTCGGTCAAGCGCACCAGCATGCCGCGGACGGGCTGGCCTTCAAAAATGAATTTATGGAGTTCGGACAAAGTTCAATTAACGGCCCAAGTGAGCCGATCTTTCATGGTTTTAAACTGTTTCAAAGGGCCAATCAACGCTCAGCCAATCTTTTTCAGCCCAGCCTTGAAGCGATGGGCATTTTCAACGTAATGGCGACCACTTTGCCGCACAGCCTCGATTTGCTCAGGGCTAAGTTGGCGCACCACCTTAGCTGGTGAGCCCATGATCATGGAACCATCGGGAAACTCTTTGCCCTCGGTTACCAACGAACCCGCACCGACCAGGCAGTTTTTGCCAATTCGGGCGCCGTTCAGCACCACCGCCCCAATACCGATCAGGGACTCATCGCCAATGGTGCAACCGTGCAACATGACCATGTGGCCAATGGTGACGTTTTTGCCCACTTTGAGGGGTTTACCATGGTCGGCGTGCATGACGCTGCCGTCTTGAATGTTGCTGCCCTCACCAATTTCGATGGTTTCGGTGTCGCCCCGAATCGTGCAGCCAAACCAAACACTGGCGTCGGCGGCAATTTTGACCGCGCCCATGACTTGCGCCGAATCTGCCACCCAGGCGCTTTCGGCCACTTCGGGCGTTTGGGAGTCAAGTTGGTAAATGGCCATATCAGGTCCTGTCGTTCTGAAAGTCTGAAAACCTACAATTGTAGGGATGCTCACGGCTGACCGTGAACCCTGCCCACTTTCATGACCCCGAGTTGAAACAGACCATGCACACCTTGCGCTCCGCTGCCCTTGGCCCCTGGGCAGAAGCCGACCCCGTAGCGAAGGCCCAAGCCACTTTGGCCTTGGACCTTAACCTGCCCGTTGGGGCTGCACAAGCCTTGCAAGCGCCCCGTGCATCACCCGGTCGCCCCTTAAGGCCTGAATGCGTGCACCACACTTTGCTTAAATCCAAGTCGATGACCACCCCGGAGGGTCGTGCCATTTTGGTCCATTCGATTGCGCACATCGAGCTCAATGCCATTGATCTGGCGCTGGACGTGGTGTGGCGCTTTGCGGACATGCCCGAGGCTTTTTACACCGATTGGGTCAAGATTGCGCAAGAAGAGGCCAAGCACTTCACCCTGCTGCGCAACCACCTGGTGAGCATGGGTTTTGACTATGGCAGCTTTCCGGCCCACAGCGCGTTATGGGACATGGCCGAGCGCACCCAAAATGACCTGCTGGCCCGCATCGGCATCGTTCCGCGCACCATGGAAGCGCGCGGCCTGGATGCTTCGCCAGGGGTTAAAAACAAGCTGGTCAGCGTGGGAGACCATGCGGCGGGGCAAATTCTGGACCTCATTTTGGAAGAGGAAATCGGCCATGTGGCCGCAGGCAACCGCTGGTACCGTTACCTGTGCGCGCAACGCGGGCTGGACCCGGTCAGCACCTATGCCGAGCTGATCTTGCAATACGACGCCCCCAAACTGCGCCCGCCCTTCAATATGACTGCGCGCCGTTTGGCCGGATTTGAAGAAGCCGAATTGAACGCCTTGGGCTGAGCCATCGCGCCCCAAAAACTCGCCTGACACCTCTTATCCCCGTGGATGGTGCTGGGCGTGCAGGGTTTTAAGGCGCTCTCTGGCCACATGGGTGTAAATGGTGGTGGTGGATATATCGGCATGCCCCAGCAACATTTGCACCGCCCGCAAATCTGCCCCGTGGTTGAGCAAATGCGTGGCAAAGGCGTGGCGTAAGGTGTGCGGCGAGAGAGGTGCCGTGATCCCGGACTGAATGGCATAGCGCTTCACCAAATTCCAGAACATCACGCGCGACATGCCACTGCCAGGCTTAGGTCCACTGGTGGTAACGAAGAGGGCTTCGGTCTGACGAGGCCCCAACATGGCAGGCCGTGCGCGGGCCATGTAGCGCTGCAACCACTCCCGGGCCTCTTCACCAAAAGGCACCAAACGCTCTTTGCTGCCCTTGCCCATGATGCGCAGCACCCCTTCATTGAGCGAAACATGCAGGCTTTTCAGCTGCACCAGCTCGCTGACACGCAGCCCGCTGGCATACATAAGCTCCAGCATGGCACGGTCCCGCAAACCCAAATCGGTGGCGATGTCGGGGGACGACAACAAGGCATCCACTTGAGCCTCCCCCAAGGTTTTGGGTACCCGCAAAGCCTGTTTGGCCGCCAGCATGCGCAGGGTGGGGTCTTGTTGCACCAAGCGCTCACGCAAGGCCCAGCGAAAGTAACGTTTGAATACCGTCAGCCGACGATTGGCCGAAGTGGCCTTGGTTTGCCCGTGGCGCTCGGCAAAATAGGCTTCTAAGTGATGCTCTTGGGTCGCCTCCAGCGCCAGCTGGTGGGACAAAAATAACCAATGGGCAAAGAGGTTCAGATCGCGACGGTAAGCCGCCAAAGTGTTGGCGGACAAACCGTCCTCCAGCCAGAGTGCCTCGGCAAAGCGGTCGATGGCAGTCTGGCTGTCCTCGTGCATGCGCCGGAGGTCAGTCCAGCTTGAGCTTTTGCTGCTCGACAACTTTCTTGTACACCTCAAATTCAGCCTTGATTTGGGCCGAAAACTCTTCTGGCGAATTGGCCACCACCAAAGAACCCGTGTCCTGGATGCGTTTGACCACAGCAGGATCTTGCAAGGCTTTCTTCACTCCCGCATTGACTTTGTCAACCACTTCTTTGGGTAAGTTTTTAGGCCCCAAAATACCGTAATAGGCCATGCGGTTCACAGGCTCCAAACCCACTTCTTTGAATGTGGGTACGTTGGGCAACTGCGTCAGGCGCTGCGGTGCTGCCACCACGATGGCGATCAATTTTCCCGTCTGAATGAAGGGCAAAGCGGAGGGCATGTTGTCAAAAATAATAGGGACTTGACCGGCTACCGTGTCGTTCAAAGCGGGGCCAGCACCGCGATAAGGAATGTGCGTGATGAACACGCCTGCCAAACTTTTC
>CAMDXR010000154.1 GCA_945877725.1 Limnohabitans sp. Rim8 | reverse complement strand
AAAAACGCTCTCAAGTCCTCTCTGTTGAACACAAATCAGGTCGCAGCGGCGATCTGGTGTTTGTCACCGTCGAGCATGCGGTGTGGCAAGGCGGCGAGCGGGCCTTGAGGGAAGAGCACGACATCGTCTACAAACACCCATCGCCCCCCCAGACTCAAAAGCAAAGCCAGTCCACGCCCCCAGCGCCCGGCCAGTGGCAGCGCCAATGCCGCCCCGACACGACCCTGTTGTTTCGCTACTCGGCCTTGACTTTTAATGGGCACCGGATTCATTACGACCAAGACTATTGCCGTCAGGTGGAGGGCTATGACAACTTGGTGATTCATGGGCCACTGAACGCAACATTTTTGGCCGCTCTGGCACACGATGTGGGCCATGAACAAGGGCAAAAAACGCTTCGCAGTTTTTCTTACCGAGGTTTGCAGGCGGCCACATTGGGCACTGCCCTGCACTACCACGCGCAAGCCACTGAAGGGGGCCTGAATTTATGGGTCCATCGCGACGATGGCGTGGTGAGCATGCAAGCTGAGGCTGTTTGGGCATGAAACCTTCGCGCATTTCTTGGCTGCAAAAGTGCGACATGCAACGCGGTCTGCGTGCCTGCATATTGCCCCGAAAGCCTCTTTTATGAGCTGGAATTGCCTTGCTTGGACGCACGCCCGGGCCCCCTTGTTCTTGCCCGCTGACCGACCTGACCGATTGCAAAAAGCCTGTGCCAGCGGCGCAGATGCATTGATATTTGATTTGGAAGACGCCGTGGCGCCCGCGTCCAAAAACCAAGCGCGAAACAATTTACCTGCCATGGTGCAAGGCGCTCACGCCGCCGGGCTGCCTGCCTGGGTGCGCTTGAACCACGATGTGCTGCACTTGGCAGATGACTTGCGGGCTTTGGTAAAAGCCCAAGCCGATGCCTTTGTGTGGCCCAAAGCCGAACATCCCGGTTTGCTGAATGCCATCGACGAGGCCCTGCACACGCTGGGCGCGCCGCGTGATCTGCTGGCGATTGCGCTGGTTGAGCACCCGCGCATGATCGGTCACGAACGCTTGATGCAATTGACGATGGCCCCCAGGGTCAAGGCACTTGCGCTGGGCAGCGAAGATTTTTCTGCCGCCATGGGCGCAAGCCCCAGCCCGGCCCTGTTGCAGGCACCGGCACAAGCCGTGATTCGTGCCGCGCGTGCAAGCGACCTGCTGGCCTATGCCCTGCCTTGTTCGATTGCTTTGATAGACGACACGCAGGCTTGGCAAGACGGTCTGCAATGGGCTCGCGCCCAAGGGGGGCATGGCGCAATGTGCATTCACCCCAAGCAAATTGCGGCGGTACATTCGAGCTTTCAAGCCAGCGCCCAAGAGATTGAATGGGCGCAGGGCGTGCTGCAAATGGCGCAAACCCATGCGGGTGCCGCCTTTCGAATGGACGGACAAATGGTCGACACCCCGGTATTGGAACGGGCCAAGCGGCTACTGCGCCACATTTAAACGGTTTTTAACGCGACTTTTTTTAACCACAACCCTCAGGAGACAACCACCATGAAAACTACAAAAATCTTGCGCCGCACGATGCTGGGCGCAGCCGCCAGCATGGCATTAATGGGCGGCGCTTGGGCGCAAAGCTTTCCGACTAAACCCATTTCTTTGGTGGTGCCGTTTGCTGCGGGGGGCCCTACCGATGTGGTGGCGCGCTCGCTGGCCGCCGTCATGACCACCCATTTGGGGCAACCCGTGGTGGTCGAAAACAAAATTGGCGCAGGCGGCACCATTTCGGCCAACCATGTAGCCAAATCTGCGCCCGATGGTTACACCCTGTTGATTCACCACAACGGCATGGCCACCGCGCCCGCTCTGTACCGTAAGCTGCCGTTTTCACCGCTGCAAGACTTTGAATACATCAGCCAAGTGGTGGATGTGCCCATGACCTTGATTGGCCGCAAAGATTTGCCCGCCAACAACCTGAAGGAACTGATCCCCTACCTGAAAGCCAATGCTGAAAAAATCAACGTGGCCCATGCCGGTTTGGGCGCTGTGTCGCATCTGTGCAGCTTGTTGTTTCGCCAAGCCATGGGCACCGACTTTCAAACCGTGCCCTTCAATGGCACGGCCCCGGCGCTGAACGCCTTGCTGGGCAGCCAGGTCGATTTGCTCTGCGACCAGACCACCAACACCACCAGCCACATCAAGGCCGGTACCGTGAAGATGTACGGGGTGACCACACTCAACCGTATTCCGGCCATGCCCGACCAAGCCACCATGGATGAGCAAGGCATGAAGGGTTTCCAGATGGTGGTTTGGCACGGTGTTTATGCCCCCAAGGGCACACCCGCTGCAGTCATTGACAAGCTGAACGGGGCGGTTCGCGCAGGTTTGAACAATGCCGCATTTCAGGCCCGCATGAAAGACCTGGGTGCCGATGTGGTGCCAGAAGCCAAACGCACACCACAAGGCCTGAAAACTTGGCTGCAGGCCGAAACAGAGCGTTTGGGTGGCGTGATCCGCAGCGCGGGCACTTACGCCGATTGATTTAAAAACCGGGGTTTGAACGGGCCATCAATGGCCTCGTTCAAACCAGTTCGGAAATTTCAATCAGGTTCAAATCGGGGTCGCGCACATACACCGAACGAATTTTTTGCGTGGCTCCGGTGCGCAACACAGGCCCCTCCACAATCGGCCACTCGCAAGCCTTGAGGTGTTCTATCACTTGAACCAAGGGCTGCTTGGCAATAAAACACAAGTCCAGCGCACCCGGAACCGGCACATGGGCTTTGGGCTCAAATTCGTGGCCGCGCACATGCAGGTTGATTTTTTGCTGTCCAAACTTGAAGGCCTTGCGGGTCACGGGTGGCGTGCCGCCTACAAAAGATTCAAGTTGCATGCCCATCACGCGGGTATAAAAATCAACACATTTCGCTTCGTCAAAGGTGGTCAGAACCAGGTGGTCTAAGTGGTCAATCATGGTGAAACTTTCGAGTTTTTGCTTAAAGCGATGAGGCCCACGGGTGCAGGCCTAGAGGGAGGATTTACGGTTGACAAGGCATGGGGTGCAGGTCTTCGGTCACGCCCGCCTTGGCCACTTGGCCCGACAGGGCATGCCCCACCAAGTCAGGCAAGGCACGGGCCAATGGCAGCAGAAGCGGCAAGCTGACCCCGGTGTCAAAACCCATGGCCTGCAACATGTGCAGCGCATCTTCGCTGCAAATATTGCCCGTGGCACCTGGTGCGTACGGGCAACCGCCCAAGCCCCCCAACGAGCCATCAAACCGGCGAACGCCCGACTGGACTGCGGCCAACACATTGGCCAGCCCCATGCCCCGGGTGTTGTGAAAGTGCAAAGTCCACTGCATTTGTGGGTGCGCTTGCAAGGCCCAATCGCACACCTGCTGAACTTGCGCCGGGTGCGCCATGCCCGTGGTGTCGCACAAAGTGATGCCGCGTACCCCCGCATCGACAAAGGTTTGCACCAGTTGCTGCACCACTGAGAGTGGCACTGCGCCTTCTATGGGGCAACCAAAAACGCAAGACAAAGAGACATTGACGGCCACGGGATGCAGGGGTTTGGCCTGCTGCACATGCCGAACCACGTCTAGCAAGGTTTGCAAACTTTGATGGCGGGCCATACGCAAATTGGCCAAGTTGTGGCTTTCAGAGCAAGACATGACCAGGTTCAGCTCATCGGGTCGGCACTCAAGTGCACGTTCGGCCCCGCGCACATTGGGCACCAACACACTGTATTCAACCCCCGCCACACGGCGTATCCGATGCATCACGGCCTCGGCATCGCGCAACATCGGAATGGCCTTGGCCGAGGTGAACGAGGTCACCTCAATCTTGGCGTAACCACAAGCGCTTAAGGCATCGATCAAGGCCACTTTGTCATCGGTTTCGATGAAAACAGATTCGTTTTGAAACCCGTCCCGTGTCACCACTTCGTTGAAATGGATTCTTGAAGACGGCTCTTGAGCGACTGAAACGGAATGGGGGTTCATGCCACGATACCTTGTGTTTTGAGTGAATTAATCTGTTCAGGGGTCAGACCCATTTCTTTCAAAATGGCTTCGCTGTCTTGCCCCACGGTCATGGGCGCAGGCTGGCGCGAACGACCTGGGGTGCGCGACAGTTTGGGCACCACACCGGGCAAAAGAATCTCTGTGCCATCGGTCTGTAAGGTGGGCAGCAACATGTCGCGTGCTTGGTAATGGGGGTCTTGCGCAATGTCGGCCGCGGTGTAAATGCGGCCGGATGGCACTTGGGCTTGTTCCAGCACGGCCAGCACCTGCACCACACTGTGCTGTTGGGTCCAGCTTTCAATGGCGGCATCGATCACCTTGACCCGCGCAACCCGTCCGGCGTTGTCGGCCAGGTCGGGGGCTTGGCCCAAATCGTTGCGGCCAATGGCTTGCATGAGTCTTCTAAAAATGCTGTCGCCGTTGCCGGCAATCAACACATGGCCATCGGTGCAACGGTAGGCGTTGCTGGGGGCAATGCCCGGCAAGGCGCTGCCTGCAGGCTCGCGCACCACGCCAAAAGCACTGAATTCTGGCACCAGACTTTCCATGCAATTGAACACGGCCTCGTAAAGCGCCATGTCAATGATCTGGCCCTGCCCGCTGCGGTGACGTTCTTGCAAAGCGATCAGGATGCCGACCACGCCGTGCAAAGCAGCCAAGGTATCGCCAATGCTGACCCCTACGCGCACCGGGGTTTGACCTGGCTCGCCACTTAAATGCCGTAAGCCGCCCATGGCCTCTGCCACCACGCCAAAGCCTGGCCGGTCCCGGTAAGGTCCGGTTTGACCATAACCGCTGACGCGCAACACAATCAACCGAGGGTTGGCGACCATGAGATCCAGCGGGTCAAGCCCCCATGCCTCCAAAGCGCCGGGCCGGAAATTCTCAATCAGCACATCGCTTTCTAAGGCCAGTTGGCGCACCAGGGCTTGCCCTTCGCTGTGGCGCAAATCCAGTGCCAGTGAGCGTTTGTTGCGTGACTGTAATTGCCACCATACCGAGGTGCCGTCTTTCAGAAGTCGCCATTTGCGCAAGGGATCGCCCGCACCGGGGGGTTCGATCTTGATGACATCGGCACCAAAATCTGCCAATGTTTTGGCCGCAAAAGGGCCGGCAATCAGTTGGCCTAACTCGAGCACTTTCAGGCCGGACAAGGCATCGGGGGTGTGAACTGGTTTCATGAAACGGACTTTAGGTGAAATCAAACGCATAAACACCGCTAGAGGTTTGCAAATTTAGCAAATGCTGTTGCAAATTGTCTGAATTTAGCCGCTACAGATGCTAAATTGACCTTGGGTGGTTTCCAATGAAATGGGGCTCATCCCCACTTCATTCACCACCATGATCAGCAACTTTCTCCACCAATGCGAGCGCATCGACTTCTTGAGTCTCAAACTCTTTGCTTCGGTCGCCCAAAGCGGCCAGCTTTCTAAAGCTGCGGCGCAATGTCATTTGACGGTTTCGGCTGCCAGTCGCCGCTTGTCCGAGCTTGAAAAATCATTGGGCGCACGCTTGTTAGAGCGCACGCCACAAGGCATGACACTGACCCCTGCTGGCCAGACGGCGCTCCAACACAGCCAGCAATTGAGCTTGGGACTGGGTCAATTGGTGAACGACATGCAAGTTTTGGCCAAGGGCATGCGTGGGCAGGTGCGCTTGTGGGCCAACATGTCGTCCTTGAATGAACACTTGCCAGAAGCTTTGGCAGGTTTTGCACGGCAATACCCCGACATTCAAGTACAACTAGAAGAGCAACTGAGTTCGGACACCTGCCAAGCGGTGGTCCGGGGACAAGCCGACTTGGGGGTGATCGTGGGCGATGTCCCAGACACCGATTTGGTTCAAACCCCTTTGTACACCGACCGATTGGTCTTGGTTTGCAGCCAAAACCACCCCTTGAAATCCCGAGAAAACGCACTTTTTGAGGACGTGTTGGCGCACGATTTTGTGGGCCTCAACCAAGGCAGCGCTTTGCTCGAATTGGGCTTGCGTCAAGCTAAAGCTTTGGGCCAAAACTGGCGCTTGCGCATCCAAGTGCGCAGTTTTGACGCCTTGTGCAACATGGTGAACGCAGACATGGGCATTGGGCTCATCCCCTTGAAAGCCTGCCAGGGCAACATCAAGGCCCATGGCTTGCATACCCTAGCGCTGGATGACGCTTGGGCAGAACGCCGTTTTTGGGTGATTTCTCGCGCTCTGCCCGAGTTGGGGCCAAGCACCAAAATACTGCGCGAATACCTTTTGAAAGAGATGCGCGCTTAAGACGCCAAGACATTGGCCATGCCTTTGCGCCAAGCCCATCGGGCAGGCATCAAGACGATGCGAGCATGCCCGACTTTAAGGGCTCAAGAACCCAGGTTTCGCCCTGCTAACTTACCAAGCCGAGGGCGGCAATGCACTCATTGCCGCTTTGGCGGCAGGCTTGCTCAACTCCAATTGAAAAGTCACCGGAACCGTGCTGCTCAAAAAGTTCAAACCCACGATGGCGCGCAAAGCCTCAACACCCTCAGTCAGACCAAAATCATCGGCTTTGATCAAAATTGGCTTGCGCGTGCTGACCATCACTTTGCCGTTAAGGCTGTAGGCCAAGAGCTGGGCTTTGACAGGTTTGCTTTGGCCCGCCATGGTCAGCTGACCCTCCACATCCATAACGACCGCTTCTTGGGTCATTTTCTTTTGCTCTTCAGGCTTGATTTGGGCTGAAAAGGTCACGCTCGGATAGGTGCCCACCTTGAACAACAAAGATTGCATGCGTTCATCCCGGATGCCGATACCGCTGTCAATGCTGCTCAGGTCGATCTTGAATTGAATGCGCCCTTGGGCGTCTAGGCCACCCTCATAACGGCTAAAGCGCATGGTTTCCGTGATGCCACCCACCCCAGCAGTGCCTGCTTTGGTGGTGTTGAATGTCAGACTTGAGGTGCTTGGATTGACTTGCCACAGCAAAGGCGCGTCGCTTGCGACCGCCGGTACGGCCGACAAGGCGCAAAGGGCTAAAGCCAGGGAAAGACCGACAGAACGTGCCGATGAATGATTTAATTTAATACCCATTTAATACTCCAATTTAAAGAAAAATAATTATGTCAAATAATACCCAAAAATTCACTCAAAGGGACTAAGAAATACCATAAGAACGCATCATTTATGATGCGCTTCTGAATACCCTTGAATTCAAGTTATGACCAATGTTGTCCAATGGATCGATGTCCCGTGCGCCCATGAATTGCGGCAAGTTCAGATGCGTCAAGTCAATTTGGTGTGCATCACGCACGGGCACAAAGACCTGTGGCACCAAGACGCATG
>CAMDXR010000153.1 GCA_945877725.1 Limnohabitans sp. Rim8 | reverse complement strand
AAGCCGTGACCAGTGGCAAGGTCAAGATTCACATTGACCAGACCTTCCCCTTGGCCAAAATCCAAGACGCGCACACCGCCCTAGAAGCCCGCAAGACCACGGGCTGCACGATCATTACTTTGTAATTAGGGGGGCTTGTTGCTGGCAGGCTCTGGCCGCCAGCAACAAGTTTTGCGCAGGGCCTTAACCGGCCATTGTGGCTTGTTGAGACTTGTTGAGGCGGGTTCAAACCAGTTAAAACTGGCTCAAACCCGCTCAGAACCGTTCAGGCGGCCAGTTTTTCGGCTTGGGCGGGGGCCACTTTGTCCAAGACTGTGCGCAGTTGCTGCAGCGAGCGCTGCACGTTGTGCCATTTTTCTAGGCCAAACAAACCCAAACGGAAGGTGCGGAAGTCGGCCGGTTCGTCGCATTGCAGCGGCACGCCTGCGGCGGTTTGCAGGCCTTCGGCCAAAAACTTCTTGCTCGACTGGATCTCCGGGTCAGTGGTGTAACTGACCACCACGCCAGGGGCCTCAAATCCGGGTGCAGCCACGCTGGGGAAGCCGCGCTCGGCCAGCAGTTGGCGCACGGCGCGGCCCAAAGCCATTTGCTCTTCGCGCACTTTGGCAAAGCCATAAATGTCGGTTTCAACCATGGCATCGCGCAAGCGCACCAGCGCATCGGTGGGCAAAGTGGTGTGGTACATGTGGCCACCGTTTTCATAGGTCTCCATCACTTGCAGCCACTTTTTCAGGTCCATGGCGAAAGTGGTGCTGGTGGTGCCATCGATGGCTTTACGGGCACGCTCGCTCATCATGATCATGGCGCAGCAGGGGGAACTGCTCCAGCCTTTTTGCGGTGCAGAAATCAGCACATCCACTCCGGTGGTCTGCATGTTGACCCACATGGCACCCGAGGCAATGCAGTCCAGCACCAGCAAGCCGCCCACCGCATGCACGGCATCGGCCACGGCCTTGAGGTAATGGTCGGGCAGCATCATGCCAGCCGCAGTTTCGACGTGCGGGGCAAACACCACGGCAGGTTTTTCGCGGGCAATGGCGGCGGTCACTTCGGCAATGGGGGCAGGGGCCCAGGCGGCTTGCGAGCCTTCGGCCACGCGGCGCGCCTTCAGCACGGTGTGGCTGGCCGGGATGCTGCCGGTCTCAAAAATCTGCGTCCAACGGAAGCTGAACCAACCGTTGCGAATGACCATGACGTGTTGACCCGAGGCAAATTGGCGAGCCACCGACTCCATGCCAAAGGTGCCGCTGCCGGGCACCAGGGCCACGCTGTGGGCGCTGTAGACCTTTTTGAGCAAACCCGAGATTTCAGTCATCACGCCCTGAAAGCGCTGGGACATGTGGTTGAGGGAGCGGTCGGTGTAGACCACCGAAAACTCGAGCAAACCATCGGGGTCGACTTGGGGCAGCAATCCAGGCATAGGAGTCTCCTTTTTGGAAAATTCAGTAGCGTATTGTGATCGGATTGTCAAAACGGCGCTTAACGCCCGCGACGCACCCGCAAAATTTCGTCCAATATCAGCAAGGCTGCCCCGACACTGATGGCGCTGTCGGCCACGTTAAAGGCCGGAAAATGCCAGGCACCCCAGTAAAAGTCAAGAAAATCAACCACATAGCCGTGCAGCAAACGGTCGACCACGTTGCCGATGGCCCCGCCCAAAATCAGCGCGACGGCCAGGCTGAACAGCTTTTGCCCCGCATGTGAGCGCAGCATCCAGACCATGAAGACGGCCGCGACGATGCCGATGCCTGTGAAGAACCAGCGTTGCCAGCCCCCCGCACCTGCCAAAAACGAGAAGGCCGCGCCGTGGTTGTGCACCCGCACCAAGTTAAAAAACGAGGAGATGGGGGTGCTGTCGCCTAAATCAAAAGCACCCATCACCAAGACTTTGGTGAACTGGTCGATCAGCAGCACCAGCAAGGCAATGCCCAGCCAAAGCAGCAAGCCCTGGCTTTTGCCAGAGCCGCTTTTACCGAATTTTCTGGAGCTGGCCATATAGATAAGGGTCTTTCAGGTCAGGCAATCTGACGGTTTTCTTCATGGCCAGCCAAATTGCTGACGCAGCGTCCGCAAATGGTGGGGTGGGCGGCGTCGTGACCCACGTCGTCTACATAGTGCCAGCAGCGATCGCACTTGGGGGCTTGGCTGGCGCTAACTTTGACGCCGATTAAGACTTCAGTGACCTTGTGCGGTCCACTCGCCTGCAACTCTGTCATTTCAAGCGCCGAGTAAGGTCTAACTTCTGCACGAGAAGTTATGAACAAAAACTTTAATTCGGGGCCCATATCCTGAAGATCCTTCAGCAACCCGCCTTCGGCCCAGAGTGTCACCTCAGCTTGGAGCGATGCACCGAGAGCGCCATCGGCCCGAAGGTGTTCGATCTGTTTATTGACAACGTCACGCACATCGCGAATCCGCGCCCACTTATCCAGCAGGGCCGCATCAGGGCTGCCAAAGTCGCTGAAGGTCTCCAGGAAAATGGACTCCGAGTCACCGAAACTGCGCCAGGCTTCTTCGGCGGTGAACGACAAAAACGGGGCCATCCAGCGCAGCATCCCGTGCGTAATACGGTACAGCGCGGTTTGCGCGCTGCGGCGGGCCAGCGACTTGGGCGCGGTGGTGTACAAGCGGTCTTTCAGCACGTCTAAATAGAAAGCGCCTAAGTCTTCCGAACAATAAATCTGCAGCTTGGAGACCACGGGGTGGAACTCGTAGGCGTCAAAGTGGGCCCGGATGTCGGCTTGCAACTCGGCAGCCCGCGACAACGCAAAACGGTCAATTTCGAGCATTTGCGACTCGGGCACGCTGTCGGTTGCGGGGTTGAAGTCGCTCACGTTGGCCAACAAAAAGCGCAGCGTGTTGCGAATGCGGCGGTAGGCATCCACCACGCGGGCGAGGATCTTGTCGTCAATGTTCAGGTCGCCCGAGTAATCGGTGCTGGCCACCCACAGGCGCACGATCTCGGCCCCCAGTTTGCTGGTCACGGTTTGCGGGTCCACCGTGTTGCCGAGAGATTTGCTCATCTTGCGGCCCTGTCCATCGGTGGCAAAACCGTGGGTCAACAGCCCTTTGTAGGGCGCGCGGTCATACAGGGCGCAACCCAGTAACAAGGAGCTGTGGAACCAGCCTCGGTGTTGGTCGTGGCCTTCCAGATACAGATCGGCCTCAGGCCCTTGACCGTGGAAGGGCGGCACACCGTAAGCGTCTTTGTGGCTGCCGCGCAGCACATGTTGGAAGGTCGATCCCGAGTCGAACCAGACTTCCAGAATGTCGGTGCTCTTGGTGTAATGCGCCGCATCGGCTGCGCCCAAAATCTCTTCTGCCGTGACGCGGCTCCAGGCTTCGATGCCACCTTTTTCAACAATGTCGGCCGCTTGGTCCAGGATTGCCATGGTGCGGGGGTGCAGCTCGCCACTGTCTTTGTGCAAGAAAAACGGCACCGGCACGCCCCAGCTGCGTTGGCGCGAAATACACCAGTCCGGGCGGTTGGCGATCATGTCGCGCAGGCGGGTTTTGCCGTTTTCGGGGTAAAACTGCGTCTCATTGATGGCGTCCAGGGCCAGTTGGCGCAGGGTTTTGGGGGCTTTGTCTTGGGTGAACACGCCTTCGCCCTCGTCCATGCGCACAAACCACTGAGCGGCAGCCCGGTAAATGACCGGGGTTTTGTGCCGCCAGCAATGCGGGTAGCTGTGCGTAATTTGAACCGTGGCCAGCAAACGCCCGGCGGTCTTTAGCGTGTCCAGAATCACGGGCACTGCTTTCCAGATGTGCAGGCCACCAAACAGCGGAAAGTCGGCGGCATAAGCGCCGTTGCCTTGCACCGGATTCAAGATGTCGTCGTATTTCAGGCCGTTGGCCATGCAGGAGTTGAAGTCGTCCACGCCATAGGCCGGGGCCGAGTGGACCAAGCCCGTGCCATCGCCATCGCTGACGTACTCGGCCAGATACACGGGGGACAAACGCTGGTAACCCGCATCCACGTTGTACAAGGGGTGGCGGAAGTTCAGGCCCCCCAACTGGCTGCCTTTGGCGGTGGCCAGCACTTGGCCCCCTTGCAGGCCGTAGCGCTCCAGGCATTTCTCGACCAAAGACTCGGCCAACACCAGGCAGCCTTTGTCGGTTTGCACCAAGGCATAGCTCAGTTCAGGGTGCGCATTCAGGGCCTGGTTGGCCGGGATGGTCCAAGCGGTGGTGGTCCAGATCACTGCAAAGGCTGTTTGCCCAGCGGGCAGGGCAGACAGGCCAAAGGCGGCGGCCAATTGCTCGGCGTTGTCGGCCTCAAAAGCCACATCCAGCGTGTCGCTTTTCTTGTCGGCCTATTCGATTTCGAATTCGGCCAGGCTGGAGCCGCAGTCAAAGCACCAATAAACGGGCTTCAGGCCCCGGTAGACAAAACCGCGCTCGATCACGCGCTTGAAGGCCCTGATTTCGCCCGCCTCGTTGGCCGGGTCCATGGTGCGGTAAGGGCGTTCCCAGTCGCCCAGCACGCCCAAGCGCTTGAAGTCTTCACGTTGTTGGTTAATTTGCTCAGTGGCAAATGCCCGGCTTTTGGCCTGCATGTCGTCACGGCTCAGGTTGCGGCCGTGCAGTTTTTCGATGGCGTTTTCAATCGGCAGACCATGACAGTCCCAGCCGGGGATGTATTGGGCATCGAAACCGGCCAATTGTTTGGATTTGACGATCATGTCCTTGAGCACTTTGTTCAGCGCATGGCCAATGTGCAGCTTGCCGTTGGCATAGGGCGGGCCATCGTGCAGCACAAACAGGGGCGCGCCTTGACGCGCGGCACGCAGCTTTTTGTACAAACCGCCTTCGTTCCAGTCTTTCACCCAGCCGGGTTCGCGCTTGGGCAGGTCGCCGCGCATGGGAAAGGGCGTGTCCGGCAGGTTCAGCGTGTTGCGGTAGTCAGTGCTTTGTTCGGTCATGTTGATAGGGGTCGCGGGGGCTTCGACAAGCTCAGCCCGAACGCTGGATTGTTCGGAGAGATCAAGGGGGATGGGCCGTTTTGGTCGTTCGCCCTGAGCCTGTCGAAGGGCAGCAAACGAGGGCCTGAGAGGGTCAAATTCGGTCGCGTGTGGTCTGGCGGCGGGTTTCACCGTGGCGGGAGGCAAACCACGCGTGCGCATCGTCGCAGTCCTGGGCAATGCCCTTTGTCAAGGCGTCCAGACCGTCGTATTTGAGTTCGTCGTGTAATTTATGCAGCAGATCCACGCGGATGATTTTACCGTAGCCCCCTTCGTTGCCCAGCTCTGCAGGCCAGTGCAGGGCATGGGTTTCGAGCAGCACTCGGCCACCGTTCACATCGGTGGGGTCCAAAGAGGGGCGAACCCCCAGGTTGGCAACCCCGGGCAAGGGCGTTGCTGCCAAGCCATGAACTGCCACCACAAAGATGCCGCTGGCGGCGGGTTTCCAGTGCGAAAAACGCAAATTGAGGGTTCTGAAGCCGTTGCCAGAACCGGCTGGGCTGGCCCCCAGTTCGCGCCCCAGTTTGCGCCCGTTCACCACATGGCCGCTGATGCTGTAGGGGCGGCCAAGCAAGGCGCTCGCATCCTGCATCCGGCCTTGGTTCAGGGCTTCTCGTACGGCCGAACTGGAGACGCGCAAACCATGCACTTCGTAACTGTTCATACGGGCCACATCAAAGCCCAGACGCTGTCCGGCAGCGTCCAGCATGGCGTAGTCGCCCGCACGTTTGGCCCCAAAGCGGAAGTCGTCACCCACCAACACATAGCGCACACCCAAACCCTGAAGCAGCACTTGCTGGATGAAATCTTCGGGCGTTTGGCTGGCCAGTCGGGCATCAAAAGGCAGGACCACCACTTGGTCCACCCCGCAGCGCTCCAGTTCGCGCAATTTGTCGCGCAGGGTGGCAATGCGGGCCGGGGCCAGATCGGGTTTGTTCAGCGCCTTGGCAAAGTAGTCGCGCGGATGAGGTTCAAAGGTCATGACGCAACTGGGCACACCACGGTGCGCCGCTTCGCTGCGCAAAAGCGCCAGCATGGCCTGGTGGCCGCGATGGACACCGTCAAAATTGCCGATGGTCAGGGCGCAAGCGGGGGCCAGATCGGGGTGGTGGAAGCCGCGGAAAACCTTCATGTCTTTTGGGTGTTGCTCCGTGATGCAGGTCAGTCACCCTTATTCACGGAATTTTAAAAGTTAGAGGGTATATTGTGACTTAGCCCGAACCTGCAATTTTTGGTGACCGAAGGCTTTTCAAACTGAGGCATTTGGCAGCCATTTCAGCAGGTTCGCGACGGAAATTTTCGTGTCAGTGGTCTTTGAACTGTTGTCTGGAGGTGTCTGTGAAGGTTTTGAAACTCTCGGCCCAAGGTTTGCCGCAATCGTGGATATCGCTGGAACAGGCGGTCACACACTACGCAGCCGACGAGGTGCGTTGGGAAGCGGGCCAAAAAGTGGCCGTGTTTCATGGCGGTCACAACGCGGTCACGGGCCAGCAATCCATCATCACGGTCAACAGCATCATTGGCACGCAGGGTGTGCCTCGCATCAATCCCTTTGAACTGCGCCCCGGCCTGACCAACACCAAACTTTTTGTGCGTGACCGCAACCTCTGCGCTTATTGCGGTTGCAGCTTTCACGAGTCGGTTTTGACCCGTGAGCACATCGTTCCGCTGAGCCAAAACGGCCCCGACCACTGGATGAATGTGGTCACGGCCTGCCGCTCTTGCAACCACCGTAAGAGCAGTCGCACCCCTGAGCAAGCCCGCATGCCCTTGCTTTATGCGCCCTATATTCCCAGTTTGTGGGAGGACTTCATTTTGCGAAATCGGCGCATTCTGTCGGACCAAATGGCATTTTTGATGGCCCATGTGCCGAAAAATTCACGCTTGATGGTCTGATCTGAGCGAGCTGGCGTGGGGCTGAGTGGCACTTGAGTGGTTCTGTAATGCCCTTGCGTCAGGCATCAAACCGCCGCATGATGGTTTCCTGAAAATAAAACGGCCAAGGCAACTCGCCCGGAGCCATCAGGGAGACACACCATGCCTACACAAGCATCAAACCCGGCCGGTTGGCCTGGCCTGTTCATCACGCGCCGAAAAGCCTTGGGGGCCGTGGTGGCCAGTCCATGGTTGGCGAGCCGTGTTGGGGCCAGCAACCGAGAACTGCAACTGGCCTCGCCCTGGCCCCCCAAGCGATCACCCCAAGGCTTTTTGGTCAGCGAAAAATGGGATGGCGTGCGGGCGCATTGGGACGGGCAGGTTCTGCGCTTTCGCAGCGGCAGAATTTTGGCGGCCCCGGCCTGGTTTTTGGCGGCATTGCCTGCCTTGCCACTGGATGGCGAACTTTGGACAGGCCGAGGGGAGTTTGATTTGTTGTCGGGG
>CAMDXR010000152.1 GCA_945877725.1 Limnohabitans sp. Rim8 | reverse complement strand
CAAATGAAGCCCACTTTTCAATGGAATGACCCCTTTTTGCTGAGCGAGCAACTGAGCGATGACGAGCGCGCCATCGTAGAAGCCGCCCACACTTTTTGCCAGGAACGCCTGCAAACCCGTGTGTTGCAAGCTGCCCGCCACGAAAAATTTGACCGGGAAATCATGAACGAAGCCGGTGCTATGGGCTTTTTGGGCTCCACCATCGAGGGTTATGGCTGCGCGGGATTGAGCTACGTGGCCTACGGCCTGATTGCCCGCGAGGTGGAACGCGTGGACAGTGGCTATCGCAGCGCCATCAGCGTGCAAAGCTCCCTGGTCATGCACCCCATTAATGAATATGGCTCCGAAGCACAGCGGCAAAAGTACCTGCCCAAACTGGCCACTGGCGAATGGGTAGGCTGCTTTGGCCTGACCGAACCCAACCATGGCTCTGATCCGGCCAGCATGTTGACCCGCGCCAAGCCGGTCGATGGCGGCTTCATCCTCAAGGGCGCCAAGATGTGGATCACCAATTCGCCCATCGCCGATGTGTTTGTGGTCTGGGCCAAACTGGAAAATGCAGACGGCTCGGTCGGTGGGCAAGAAGCCATTCATGGCTTTATCCTAGAAAAAGGCATGAAGGGCCTGACCGCCCCCAAGATAGAAGGCAAGATGAGCCTGCGCGCCAGCATCACGGGCGAAATCGTCATGGACGATGTGTTTGTGCCCTCTGAAAACCTGATGCCCAACGTGAACGGACTGAAAGGCCCGTTTGGTTGCCTGAACAAAGCCCGATACGGCATTGCCTGGGGTGCCCTGGGTGCGGCCGAAGACTGCTGGCTCCGTGCCCGCCAATACACCTTGGACCGTCAGCAATTTGGGCGCCCATTGGCACAAAACCAACTGATTCAGAAAAAACTGGCCGACATGCAAACCGAAATTGCCCTCGGTTTACAAGCTTGCCTGCGGGTCGGCCGCCTGATGGACGAGGGTAAAGCAGTGCCCGAGATGATCAGCTTGATCAAGCGCAACAGCTGCGGCAAGGCGCTGGACATTGCCCGGATGAGCCGCGACATGCACGGCGGCAACGGCATTCACGACGAATACCACGTCATCCGCCACATGATCAACCTGGAAACCGTGAACACCTACGAAGGCACACACGATGTGCATGCGCTGATTTTGGGCAGAGCGCAAACCGGCTTGCAGGCTTTTTATTGATCTCACCCGATCAACCGGCAACCCAACAGGCATTGGTAACTAGGGGCTTCGGCCCCTTTTTCTTTACCTAAACTTCACCCTAAAGCGCCCGACTTTTGCTTGACGAGGTCATGAGGCCCGCTTATATTAATAACCCGCCAGTCATTAAGCCCCCCCCTTGTGAATTCGATCGAGAGTCCCGCTCCCCACAAACGCGAACGCCGCAAACAAGACCGCCCCGGTGAACTCATCGAGGCGGCCTTGGACATTTTTGTGGAAAAAGGGTTTGCGGCCACCCGTGTTGAAGAAGTCGCGGCCCGTGCCGGGGTGTCCAAAGGCACCTTGTTTTTGTACTTTCCTAGCAAAGAAGACCTGTTCAAGGCCGTGGTGCGCGAAAACCTGGTCGCCAGCGTGGCGCAAGGGGCTGAAGACATTGCGCAATTTAAGGGGTCTAGCAGCGAACTGCTCGAATGGATGATGCTTCAATGGTGGCACCGTTATGGGGCCACCAAGGCCTCTGGCATCTCCAAATTGATCATGAGCGAGGCCAGCAACTTTCCCGATCTGGCGGTTTTTTTCCGCACCGAGGTCATCGAACCGGCGCACGCTTTGGTGCGCAACGTATTGCAAGCAGGCATTGAAAGCGGTGAGTTTCGCCCTACCAATGTCGAATTGGCCTTGCACTCCGTGATGGCCCCTTTGATATTTCTGGTGATGTGGAAACACGCCATGAGCCCTTGCTTTTCAAGCCAAGAACAAATCAACCCCGAAGCCTTTATCTCGCAACATGCCCGCTTAATGGCGCGCGGCCTGTCTGCCCCCTGAGAAATTGAAAAGAATGAAGAAATCAACTTTATGGATTTTGTCCGCCTTAGCCGCCGCAGTTTTGCTCGCAGGTGTGGGCCGCTGGATGAGTCAAAGCAAACCAGCAAGCAACGCCACGCCAGCAGCCAAAGCGGCCGTATCCACCATAGAACTGAGTCCCAGTGATGTGATCAAAGTCACCCCCATGGACATGCTCGTGGGTTTGCCAGTTTCGGGCACCCTCAAAGCCAGCCAAAGTGCCATGGTGAAAGCGCGTGTGGTGGGCGAGTTGATGGATCTGGTGGTGCGCGAGGGCGACAAAGTCACTGCAGGCCAGGTCATTGCCCGCATTGACCCGACCGAATACCAAGCCCGTGAGCGCCAGGCCCGACAGCAAGCCGATGCGGCAGAGGCCCAAGTTGATATTGCCCAAAAGCAGTTTGACAACAACAAAGCGCTGGTGGCGCAAGGTTTCATCTCTCAAACCGCCCTGCAAAACTCGACTGCCAACTTGAACGGGGCCAAAGCCACCCATTTGGCGGCGCTTGCGGCGCTGGACGTGGCCCGCAAGGCTTTGGACGATGCGATTGTGCGTGCCCCCATCAGCGGCCAAATTGCCCAACGTCTGGCGCAACCCGGCGAGCGCATGCCGCTGGATGGTCGGATTGTGGAGATCGTCAACCTCTCTCAACTGGAACTTGAGGCGGCTTTGCCCGCCAGCGATGCCAGCCAGATCCGTGTCGGCATGAAAGCGCAACTGAAGATAGAGGGGCTCGAGGAAGCGATCACGGCCAAAGTGCTGCGCATCAACCCCTCGGCGCAGGCTGGAAGCCGCAGCGTGTTGGTTTATTTGGGCATTTCGGGCCAAGAAGGCTTGCGCCAAGGCCTGTTTGCCGAAGGCAGCTTGGGGGCTCGCACCGTTAAGGCCCTTGCTGTGCCACTGACCAGTGTCCGAATTGACAAACCCCAACCCTATGTTCAGGTCTTGAACGGCAACCAAGTGCAACATGTCGCAGTCGAACCGGGTATCCGATCTGAAAAAACCGTGCAAAACATCACCTTGACCTGGGTTGAGGTGAAAGAACTGGCTGAGGGCACTCCGGTGATCGCCGCCAGTGCCGGAGCGGTTCGCGAAGGCACGCAGGTGAAGTTCACCGCTGGCCTGCGCTAAGGGAAGCCCTGTATGTGGTTTACCCGTGTCAGTTTGCAAAACCCAGTTTTCGCCACCATGGTCATGGCGGCTTTGGTGGTATTGGGGATTTTCTCGTTTCAGCGCCTGAAAGTTGACCAATTCCCCAACATCGACTTCCCGGTGGTTGTGGTCATCACCGAATACCCCGGTGCCTCCCCCGAGATTGTGGAGAGTGAAGTCACCAAGAAAATTGAAGAAGGCGTCAATTCCATCGCGGGCATCAGCGCCCTCACCTCTCGCAGTTACGAAAACCAGTCGGTGGTGGCGATCGAGTTTCAATTGCAAATCGATGGTCGCAAGGCGGCCGAAGACGTGCGCGAAAAAGTAGCCTCCATCCGCTCATTGCTGCGAACCGAAGTCAAAGAACCACGGGTTTTGCGTTTTGACCCCTCCAGTCGGGCCGTTTGGTCTCTGGCTGTGATTCCCGAGGGCAACAAACTGAGCGCCGTGGAACTGACCAATTGGTCTGAGCAAGTCCTGAAAAAACGCCTTGAAAACGTACGCGGCGTGGGCTCGGTGACCTTGGTGGGCGGCAGCCGACGCGAGATCAACCTCTATTTGCAACCTGCTGCCATGGAGTCGCTGGGCATCAGCGCCGAGCAGGTGGTGACGGCCGTGCGCAACGAAAACCAAGATTTACCGGTGGGCGCCATCCGCTCATTGGAACAAGAACGTGTGGTGCAAATAGCTTCGCGCATGAAGCGGCCCGAGGATTTTGGCCGCATCATCGTGGCCCGAAAAAACGGCACCCCCATACGTTTGTCGCAAGTGGCCACCGTGCAAGATGGGGCGCAAGAGCTTGAAAATCTGGCGCTTTACAACGGGCAACGCACCCAATTAATGTCGGTCCAGAAGTCACAAGACGAAAACACCATTCAGGTCGTGGATGGTCTGGTCAAAACCGTGGCCGAATTGAAAAAACAACTGCCCGAAGGCCTGCGACTCGAACCCATCACAGACAATTCGCGCGCCATCCGGGTGTCGGTGAACAACGTACGCGACACCCTGATAGAGGGGGCCTTCCTGACGGTGTTGATCGTCTTTTTGTTCCTCAACTCTTGGCGCTCCACCGTCATCACGGGCTTGACCTTGCCGATCTCTTTGATCGGCACCTTCATGTTCATGCAAATGTTCGGTTTCACCATCAACATGGTCACCCTGATGGCTTTGTCGCTGTGCGTGGGCTTGCTGATTGACGATGCCATCGTGGTGCGTGAAAACATCGTGCGGCACATGCAAATGGGCAAAAACGCCTGGAACGCCTCCCTCGATGGCACGCAAGAAATCGGCTTGGCGGTGCTGGCCACCACCCTGTCCATCGTGGCGGTGTTTTTACCCATCGGCTTCATGGAAGGCATCATTGGCAAGTTTTTTCACGAGTTCGGCATCACCATCGTGGCCGCCGTGATGATCTCGATGTTTGTCAGCTTTACCCTCGACCCGATGCTGTCCAGCGTTTGGCACGACCCCCAAGTCGAGACTCAGGGTAAAAACCTGGCCCCAGTGACTTGGTATGACAAGTCTATTGGGCGCGTCACCGGCTGGTTTGACCGCAGCACCGACCGCTTGGCCGACGGCTACCAAGGCCTGTTGCGATGGGCACTGGGGCATAAAAAATCCACTGTCTTCTTGGCCTTGGGTATTTTTGTGGCCAGCGTTTTCATGATCCGCCTGCTCGGCACCGAGTTCATTCCCAAAGCCGATTTCTCTGAAACCTCGGTCAAGTTCGAAACCCCGGTGGGCACATCCTTAGAGGCCACTGAGGCCAAAACCCGACAGGTCGAAGCCATCGTGCGCGATTTCCCAGAGGTTCGGTATACCGTCAGCACCATCAACACGGCCAACGCCCAAGGCAAAAACAACGTCAATTTGTACATTCGCTTGGTTGACCGCAAAAACCGGGACCGCAATGCAGACCAGATGTCGTCTTTGCTGCGCGACCGGCTGCTGCAAGTGCCCGGCATCCAGGTCACCCACACGGGTTTGCTGGACACGGTCGGTGGCAACAAACAGATTGACTTTTCCTTGCAAGGCCCCGACCAAAAAGAACTGGAACGCCTGGCCTTGCTGGCCCTGGCCAAGGTCCGAGACATCCCGGGTTTGGTGGACTTGGACTCCAGCGTCAAGCCCAACAAGCCCATGATTGGCGTGCAAATCAAGCGCGAAGCGGCCTCTGACTTGGGTTTGGGTACCGCACAGTTGGCCGGTCCCTTGCGAACCCTGGTGGCTGGGCAAACCGTGGGCAACTGGCGTGCGCCTGACGACCAGACGTATGACGTGAATGTGCGCCTGTCCCCCACGGCCCGCAACAGCCCGCAAGACCTGGAGCGATTGCCCTTTACCGTGGGTGCATCACCAGACGGGACCCCCCGCATCGTGCGCCTAGGCCAAGTGGCCGAGATCACCGAAACCACGGGCTCCAACCAAATCAACCGACGCGACATGATGCGTGAAGTGGCCATCAATGCCAACGTATTTGGACGCTCTGCGGGCGAAGTGTCTGCAGACATTCGGCTGGCCATGGACAGCCTGAATTTGCCCCCGGGGTACCGTTATACGTTTGGCGGCTCCACCAAAAACATGGCCGAGTCGTTTGGCTACGCGCTTTCGGCGCTGGCCATGGCGGTCATCTTCATTTACATGATTTTGGCCAGCCAGTTCAAGAGCTTCCTGCAACCCCTGGCCTTGATGACCGCCCTGCCCCTGACCCTCATTGGCGTGGTCATAGCCCTCATGTTGTTTGGCTCCACTTTGTCCATGTTTTCGCTCATTGGCGTGATCATGTTGATGGGCTTGGTCACCAAAAACGCCATTTTGTTGGTGGACTTTGCCATCCGAGCCAGAGAGGGATATACCGACTCCCAGGGCAAGCCCATGCCGGGGTTGTCACGCAACGAAGCGCTGCTGATGGCGGCCAAAGTGCGTTTGCGACCGATTTTGATGACCACGCTGGCCATGATTTTCGGCATGATTCCACTGGCTTTTGCCCTGTCCGAAGGCGCTGAACAACGCGCCCCAATGGGCCAGGCCGTGATTGGCGGGGTCATCACCTCGTCTTTGCTGACCTTGGTGGTGGTGCCGGTGGTGTATTGCTATCTGGACGATCTGGCGCAATGGATCAGGCGCAAAGCCGGACTTGCCCCCATTGCGTCAGGGAAGTGACATTCCCGCCCCTTAAAATCACCGATATTTAGCGATAACCCTCAGGAGTACCGAATGGATCTGAATCAAGCCCGATTCAACATGATCGAACAACAAATCCGCCCATGGGAGGTGTTGGACCCGCAAGTGCTGGAACTCCTCTCTGTGGTGCGGCGTGAAGACTTTGTGCCCTTGGCCCACAAGGCGCTGGCCTTTGTGGACATGGAAGTTCCCTTGGGAGCTGCGGCCAACCAAGTCATGTTGGCCCCCCGCGTACAGGCTCGCCTGCTGCAAGACCTGGGCGTGCAAAAAACCGACAAAGTGCTCGACATTGGCACCGGTTCTGGCTTCATGGCCGCATTGCTGGCCCAGCAAGCCGAGCAAGTGCTGAGCCTCGAAATCGACCCCCAACTGGCCAGCCAAGCACAGGGCAACCTGCAAAAAGCGGGCATCAGCAATGTCACCGTGCGCCACGCCGATGGCAGCCAAGGCGCACCCGCAGATGGGCCTTTTGACGTGATTTTGCTCAGCGGATCGGTGGCCGAAGTGCCTGCCAGTTTGCTGCAACAACTCACCATCGGCGGCCGTTTGGCGGCCGTTGTGGGCAACGAACCCATGATGCGAGTCACCCTGATCACCCGCACCAGCGAAAACAACTGGACCACCACCGAGCCCTGGGACTGCAATGCCCCCCGGCTGAGCGGGTTTCCCGAGCATTCACGCTTCCAGTTCTAAACCGTCACCGCCATGGAACAGATCACCCCCGCACAACTCGCCGAATGGGCGAAAGGCCAGTCCCAACGCCCCGTCCTGCTTGATGTGCGCGAGGGCTGGGAATGCCAAACCGCCAGTGCCAAAGCCGACGCCCTAGACCTCGTCCACATGCCCATGCAAAGCATCCCGGCCAGGTTGGACGAACTGGACAAATCACGCCCCATCGCCTGCTTGTGCCACCACGGTAGCCGGAGCATGCAAGTAGCGGCTTTTTTGCAGCAGCATGGTTTTCAGGTCGTCAACGTGGCAGGGGGCATTCACGCTTGGTCTCTTCAGGTCGACCCC
>CAMDXR010000151.1 GCA_945877725.1 Limnohabitans sp. Rim8 | reverse complement strand
AATCTCCTTGGACTCTACTTTCACCCCGGCCGGGCTCTGCATAAGCGCCCTTTTTGAACAGTCTTTCCTTGTCCCATGGGTGATTTTCAAAATCTGCCGCACGTTCACAATGCCCCTATGCAACTCAATTTCATTGCCAATCAATCCGTGCCCGCCCTAGCAGGGCAGACCCTCGATGTCCTTGACCCGTCTGACGGCTTGGTTTTTGATCAAATTCCGCGCAGCCAAGCTGCCGACATCGACCAAGCGGTGCAGGCAGCGCGTACCGCCTTCAACGGTCCGTGGGGAAAATTGAGCGCCCTGGAGCGAGGGCGCTTGCTGATGAAGTTGTCGCAAAAGGTGAGCGAATACGCCAGCGAGTTGGCCGCGCTGGAACAACGCGACTGCGGCAAACCCACCAAGCAAGCGGCAGCCGACGCCGTGGCGCTGGCGCGTTATTTCGAGTTTTATGCCGGTTCTTGCGACAAATTGCATGGCGACACCCTGCCCTACCAAAACGGCTACAGCGTGATGACATGGCGCGAGCCGCATGGCGTCACCGGTCATGTGATCCCATGGAATTACCCCATGCAAATTTTTGGCCGCAGCGTGGGCGGCGCTTTGGCAGCAGGCAACGCCTGCGTGGTCAAACCTGCCGAAGACGCCTGTTTGTCGCTGATCAGGGTGGCGCAATTGGCGGCCGAAGTCGGCTTTCCACCGGGGGCCATCAACATCGTCACCGGCTATGGCCATGAAGTGGGCGATGCACTGGCACGGCACCCCGGCATTGATCACATCAGTTTTACCGGTAGCCCCCGTGTGGGCACGCTCATCCAACAAGTGGCGGCAGAGCGGCATTGTCCCGTCACGCTGGAACTGGGCGGCAAGAGTCCGCAAATCATTTTTGACGACGCCAATCTGGACGCCGCCATTCCCGTGGTGGTCAACGCCATCATCCAAAATTCGGGCCAAACCTGCAGCGCTGGTTCGCGGGTGCTGATTCAGCAAGGCATTTATGAGCCCCTGCTCAAGCGCCTAGGTGAAGCTTTCAGCCGTCTGCAAGCAGGCGCTGCCACCATGGATCTGGACCTGGGGCCGCTGATTCGGGCCAGCCAACTTGAGCGCGTGACCGGCTTTTTGGACCAAGCCAAGGCCGACGGCATTGCCACCGTGGCACAAGGAAGCATCGCCAAAGATGTGCCTGCAGGCGGCTTTTATCAGGCCCCCACTTTGCTGCGCGATGTCCCGGTCATGCACCGCTTGGCGCAAGAGGAGGTTTTCGGTCCCGTGTTGTCGGCCATGGCTTTCAGGGACGAAGACCAGGCGGTCGAGATGGCCAACGCCACCCAGTTTGGGCTGGTGGCAGGCGTCTGGACGCGCGACGGTGGCCGCCAATTCCGCATGGCCAAACGGGTGCGCAGTGGACAGGTTTTCATCAACAACTATGGTGCGGGCGGGGGGGTGGAGCTGCCCTTTGGCGGCGTCAAATCTTCCGGCTATGGCCGCGAAAAGGGTTTTGAGGCTTTATTGGGCTTCACCACCCTCAAGACTGTGGCCATCTCACACGGCTAATGCTTCGTTGAAACCTCACCCATCTGATCACATCACCTGTCTGGCCACCGCCCCCTTTTGATCATTGGCTTGATTGGCCTCATTGGCTCTAGACAGCTCTCTTTAATTCAAGGACACACACCATGCGTTTGCAAGACAAAGTCATCATCGTCACAGGATCAGGCGGCGGCATTGGCGAAGGCATCGCCAAGCGCCTGGCCTCCGAAGGGGCCAAACTCATCGTCAACGACATCCAGTCAGCGGCGGGAGAAAAGGTGGTGGCAGCCATTCGGTCGGCAGGGGGACAAGCTGTGTTTGTGGCCGCCGATGTCACGCGCAACACCGAGGTTCAGGCCTTGGTTCAGGCCGCCGTCACCCACTTCGGGCGGCTTGACGTGATGGTCAACAACGCAGGCTGGACCCACCGAAACCGCCCCGCACTGGAGGTTTCAGAAGAAGAGTTCGACCGTTGCTTTGCCGTCAACATGAAGAGCATTTACCTCTCCACCATCCATGCCACCCCCGTATTCCGTCAATTTGGTGGCGGCAGCTTCATCAACATTGCCTCGACGGCGGGTGTCCGTCCGCGCCCCGGACTTTCTTGGTACAACGGCTCTAAGGGGGCCGTTATTACCACCAGCAAATCTCTGGCCGCCGAACTGGGGCCAGACAACATACGGGTCAATTGCATCAACCCGGTGTTCAACCCCGACACGGGTTTGTCGGCCGAGTTTGCCGGAGGCCCCTTGGACGAAGCCCGTCGCTCGAAGTTCTTGTCAACCATCCCTCTGGGGCGCTTTTCTACCGCCCTGGATGTGGCCAACGCCGCCCTTTATCTGGCCAGTGACGAAGCCGCCTTTATCAGCGGTGTTTGCATCGAAGTTGACGGTGCCCGCTGCGTTTAAACGCCCCAGAGTGACAAAACCACCCCTTCGAACGAACGGGACACCGCCACTCGGGCACAATTCGGGCCATGTCTGAACGCGTTATTCCGCTGGTTGACCAGCGCCACCCCAGCTTGCCACTCCCAAACATCGGGTCGGGGCAAGACCTGAGCGCCCTGCCCCTAGATGGTTTGCGCAGACCACTGACCGATTTGCGCATCAGCGTGACCGACCGCTGCAACTTTCGCTGCAGCTATTGCATGCCCAAGGAAGTGTTTGACAAAGACTACGCTTACTTGCCCCACAGCCACTTGCTGAGCTTTGAGGAAATCACCCGCATCGCCAGCGTGTTTGTGGACCGGGGCGTGCGCAAAATCCGCTTGACCGGGGGTGAACCCCTGCTGCGCAAAAACATCGAAATCCTGATTGAGCAATTGGCCGCGCTGCGAACCCCAGACGGCCAGCCGCTTGATTTGACCCTGACCACCAATGGCTCCTTGCTGGCACGCAAGGCGCAAAGCCT
Organism: Limnohabitans sp. Rim8; assembly: GCA_945877725.1. Classification (GTDB taxonomy): domain Bacteria; phylum Pseudomonadota; class Gammaproteobacteria; order Burkholderiales; family Burkholderiaceae_C; genus Limnohabitans_A. The sequence goes on along the minus strand of CAMDXR010000151.1, from coordinate 4,444 downwards.
TAAAAACGCGGGTCTGCAACGGGTGACCGTGAGTTTGGACGGACTGGACGACGCGGTGTTCAGGAAAATGAACGATGTGGACTTTCCTGTGGCCGATGTGCTGGAGGGCATTGCCGCCGCACAAGCCGCTGGTCTGGGGCCAATCAAGGTGAATATGGTGGTCAAACGCGGCACCAACGAGCACGAAATCTTGCCCATGGCGCGCCATTTCCAAGGCTCCGGCATCGTGCTGCGCTTCATTGAATACATGGATGTGGGCGCCACCAACGGCTGGTGCATGGACGAAGTTCTGCCCAGTGCCGAGGTGATTCGCTTGCTGCAAACCGAGCTGCCCTTGGTACCCCTGGACCCTTCTGCCCCAGGCGAGACGGCGGAGCGCTGGGGTTACAGCAACGCCCAAGGCGTGTATGACCCCACTTTGGGTGAGGTGGGTGTGATCAGCAGCGTGACCCAGGCTTTTTGCGGCGACTGCAACCGAGCCCGTCTGTCCACTGAGGGGCGTCTTTATTTGTGCCTGTTTGCCAGCCAGGGCTACGACCTGCGGCAATTGTTGCGGGACCCGGCCCAAACCAATGCCGCTTTGGCCGCAACTGTCGATGCCATCTGGCGTGGACGCAGCGACCAATATTCGGTGTTGCGCAGCTTGCGCGGACCCGATGCGGCGAGCGGCCCTGGCCGTCGGGTCGAGATGAGTTACATCGGAGGCTGAGCGGAATGAACACGCCACAAGCAGCCATCACGGGATTGATTTTGGCGGGCGGTCGCGGCTCCCGCATGGGCGGCATTGACAAAGGCCTGCAAAATTTTCGTGGCCTGCCCTTGGCGCTTCAAACCCTGATGCGCTTGCAGTTGCAGAGTTTGCCGCTACAAGAGGTGCTGATCAATGCGAACCGCAATTTGTCGGCCTATGAATCCTTGGGCGTGCCGGTCTGGCCCGACAGCATCGATGGCTATGCGGGCCCATTGGCTGGTTTCCTGACAGGACTAGAGCGTTGCGAAACCCCGTTGCTGCTGACCGTGCCATGCGATACCCCGCTGTTTCCACTGGATTTGGTCGAACGGCTGTACTTGGCCATGACCGAGCAAGACGCCGACATGGCCATGGCTGCCGCGCCGGAGACCGATGGCGCGGTTCGGCCTCAACCCGTTTTTTGCTTGCTGAAAATTGATTTACTGGAAAGTTTGGTCAAGTTCACCCAAGGGGGTGGCCGCAAGATCGACGCTTGGACAGGCCAGCACCGCTGCGCCATCGTCCCCTTTGACTTGCCAGGCGACAGCGCCCAGGCATTTGCCAACGCCAACACACTGGCCGAACTGCAACAGCTTGAATCTCTTTAAAAGATTTTGCTCCGTTCGGACACCGCCCGCACAGCCCCTGCCATGAACCCTTCCCTGCCCCAGTTGTCCCTGAACGAGATTGCCGAACGACTGCAAGGCTATGACCCGCAAGCCCTGTCGGCCAGCCATGTAAACGCATTTTTGGCCCAACTGGTGCAACCGGTTCGCGAACAAGAAACCGTCGCCCTCATGCAAGCCCATGGCCGCATTTTGGCGGTCGACGTGATTTCACCGATCAGCGTCCCGCCGCACGACAACTCGGCCATGGACGGTTACGCTTTGCGCGGGGTTGATTTACCAGCAGCGCAAGCCACAGCCCTGAAAGTGGTGGGCACCGCTTTTGCCGGGGCTGCGTGGCAGGGCACGGTGCAATCGGGTGAATGTGTGCGCATCATGACCGGGGCCATCATGCCCCACGGGCTGGACACCGTCGCCCCGCAAGAATTGGTGCAAATAAAAGACGACACAATTTTGATTCCAGCCGGCCTGTTGCAAGCCGGCGACAACCGCCGCTTGGCAGGCGAAGACCTGATGGCCGGTCGGCCTGCCCTGTCTGCGGGCACCCGCCTTAGCCCTGCTGCTTGCGGCTTGTTGGCCAGCCTAGGATTGCCCACAGTACAAGTCTGGCGTCGGCCCAAAGTGGCGTATTTTTCCACGGGGGACGAAATTTTGAGCTTGGGTGAAGCCCCGCGAGAAGGTGCCGTTTACGACAGCAACCGCTACACCGTGGCAGGGATGGTGCAAGCGCTGGGTTGCGAGCTGATCGACATGGGTGTGGTGCGGGATGAACCAGAAGCCCTAGAGCACGCTTTTCGAAGCGCCGCTGTGCAAGCCGACGCCATCATCACCAGTGGTGGTGTGAGTGTGGGCGAGGCCGATTACACCAAAGCCATGATGAAAAAACTGGGCGATGTGGCCTTTTGGCGCATCGCCATGCGACCCGGTCGTCCCATGGCCGTGGGCCGAATTCAACAAGCTGATCGGTCAGCCTTGCTGTTTGGCTTGCCCGGCAACCCGGTGGCGGTCATGGTGACCTTTGCAGCCTTTGTGCGGCCTGCCTTGCAACAACTCATGGGTTGGCAAGCCCCTGAACTGCCCATGCTCAAAGCCAAAAGCACGGAAGCTTTGCGCAAAAAACCCGGCCGCACCGAGTACCAACGCGGCATTGTGGGCCACAACGCCGCAGGTGAACTGGTGGTCAGCATCACCGGCAACCAAGGCTCGGGCGTGCTCAGCTCCATGGTGCAGGCCAACGGCCTGATTGTGTTGGGCCACGCCCAAGGCAACGTGGCCGTGGGAGACTGGGTCGATGTGATGATGTTTGACGGGCACCTCTGAGGCCTCTGAGACCTCTGAGCCCAAGGCCCGTTCAGGCCAAAGCGCTTTGGGGGTGGGAGCGTTCATTGCTTGAGAACAGCGGCTTGAGCCACCGCATCCATTCGGCCGCAGGGGCGGCCTCCCACAACACAACACAACACAACCCCTACCCCGACCCTAACCCCTATCCCGATCCCGATCCCGACCCTAACCTCGACCCCGACCCCGACACAAAACCCAAGCTCAATGCCCGGCAGAGTGGCCGGGGGCTGCGGGTTCGTCCAGCGCCACCGATTTGTTCGGCCCCGGGACGCCTTTGCGTGCCAACAATGAGTACATGGTGGGCACCACAAAGACAGCCAGTAAGGTGCCTAGGCTCATGCCGCCCACAATGACCCAGCCAATTTGCGTGCGGCTCTCGGCCCCCGCGCCCTTGGCCAAGGCCAAAGGCACCGCGCCCAGCACCATGGCCCCGGTGGTCATCAGGATCGGACGCAAACGCTGGCCCGCCGCTTTGATCAAGGCCTCTTGCATGGCCATGCCTTGCTCGCGCAATTGGTTGGTGAACTCCACAATCAAAATGCCGTGTTTGGTGATCAACCCCACCAAGGTGATCAGGCCAATTTGCGAGTACACATTTAAAGACCCGCCCGTGAACTTGAGCGCCAACAGCGCCCCGATCGTGGACAAGGGCACCGACAGCATGATCACCAAGGGGTCAACAAAGCTTTCGAACTGCGCAGCCAAGACCAAGAAAATGAAGAACAGCGCCAGCACAAAGACGATCACCAAGGCCCCTTGCGAGTTCTTGAATTCCCGCGAAGTGCCGTTCAACTCGGTGGTGTAACCGGGCTTCAAGACCTTGATTGCCGTTTCATCCATGAACTTCAAGGCCTCGCCCAAGGAATACTCCGGGGCCAAGTTGGCGGTGATGGAGACCGATCGACGTTGTCCAAAATGGTTCAACTCCCGTGGCGACACACTCTCGCGAATTTTGACCAAACTGGACAGCGGAATCATGGTGTCGTTGCGGCCACGTACCTGAATCACATCAATGTCATCGGGGGTGTTGCGGTTGCTGGGCTGGGTTTGAACAATCACGTCGTATTGCTCAGCATCGCGCTTGTAGCGGGTGACCACGCGCCCGCCCAACATGGTTTCAATGGTTCTGGCCACCACTTCAATGCTGACCCCCAATTCTGCGGCTTTGGTGCGGTCCACTTCAATGCGCAGTTCGGGTTTGTTCAAGCGCAAATCCACGTCTGGCTGCAATATATTCGGGTTTTTGGCAATTTCGTCCAGCATCTGCCGGGTCAGCGCGTTCAGGTTCTGGTAACTGTCAGACGTCTGAATCACGAAATTCAAAGGACGCTCGCGGAAACCCTGTCCCAAAGATGGAGGGGTGATCGGGAAAGCATTGACACCCGGCAAACTGTTGAATTTAGCCCCCATTTCACGGGCAATTTCCAGGGTGGTGCGTTTGCGTTGATCCCAATCCACAGCACGGTAAATGACCGAGCCCTGCCCGACCGTGGGATTGCCCATGTTGGCAAAGATCCGGTCGAACTCTGGATAAGCCTGTCCAAATTTCTCAAGGGATCGCGCATAACGGTCTGTGTACTCCAAAGTGGAACCGTCGGGCGCATTGATGGTCGCCAAAATTGTGCCTCGGTCCTCAAGGGGAGCCAATTCTTGTTTCATGGAGGGGTAAATCATGGCGATGGCCACCCCCACCCCGATCATGACCAAGACCACCAACCACCGGGCACGGTTCAAAATCAGGCGCAAT
>CAMDXR010000150.1 GCA_945877725.1 Limnohabitans sp. Rim8 | reverse complement strand
ACCACTGCCACCCCGTTTGTAGGGCACGCCCAGTAAGTTCATAGCTTGCCCCAGCATCTTGTCGGTCTTGTCACCCACGCTGGATTTCATTTGGTCGCCCAATTGCATCAGGGTGACCTTGTCCATGGCGCGCTGAAGCAAGGCCGCCTGGTCGTCTTCAGGCGCGGCCAGCACCAATGACGAGGCCATCAGCAAAGAAGCGGCGATGTTGAGAGAACTCAATTTCACAATGCAATAAATAAACAATGAGCCGATGATGATAACGGGTTCCATCTAATCAGCCAACAGCACAAATGGTGCCAGCAATTCAGACCAACAAAAACCTGAAAATTAATAAATTATTCAGACGGTTTGGGTGTTCATAATTATTTAAACCCCATATCGGTCGCGGTAAGCCTGCACTTTGGGCAAGTGTTCACCCAGGGTGTTGCTGCTTTGCTTACCCAAAAAGGCCAACAAATCAGACAACTGGGCAATCGTGCATACCTGCATGCCCAGCGTGTTGCGCACATATTGCACAGCGCTGTGAGGCACGTCCTGCACACGGCCATCGGGCTGCTTTTCAGTGGCCATTTCTTGTCGGTCCAGGGCGATGGCGATGGCGTGCGGGGAGGCCCCAGCCGCCTCGATCAAGGCAATCGACTCCCGGGCAGCCGTGCCTGCGCTCATCACATCGTCCACAATCAGCACGCGCCCCTGCAGCGGTGCGCCCACCAAGCTGCCACCTTCGCCGTGGTCTTTGGCCTCTTTGCGGTTGTAGGCAAAGGGCACGTTTTTACCCAAACGTGCCAACTCAATGGCCACCGCCGCGCCCAGTGGAATGCCTTTGTAGGCGGGGCCGAAGATCATGTCGAATTCAACGCCACTGGCTAACAAGGCTTTTGCATAGAATTGCGCCAAGCGACTCAATTTGGCACCATCGTCAAACAGGCCAGCGTTAAAAAAGTAGGGGCTCATGCGTCCGGCTTTGGTTTTGAATTCACCAAATCGCAGCACGCCAGAGTCCACTGCAAACTGTACAAATTCCTGAGCCAGCACCTGCAAATCGGTGTGGCTTGTCTTTTCTGTCACCATGGGGAAATCCTTGTTCAAACTCACCAGCCTCAACCTGAACGGCATACGTTCTGCCACGACCAAAGGGGTCGAAGCTTGGTTGGCGCAAGCCAAACCCGATTGTATTTGCGTGCAGGAAGTCAAAGCACAGGCCGCAGACATGGCGGGTAAATTTGAAGAACTGGCCGGCATGAAGGGCCATTTTCAATTTGCCGAAAAAAAAGGCTATTCAGGTGTTGGGGTTTACACGCGGCACGAGCCCAGCGATGTGGTGGTGGGCTTTGACGGCGGGGAGTTTGATGCCGAGGGCCGTTACGTTGAAGTACGCTTCGACACCCCTGCCCGCAAACTTTCCATCATCAGCAGCTATTTCCCCAGCGGTTCATCCGGGCCAGAGCGGCAGGAGGCCAAATACCGTTTTTTGGAAAAAATGTACCCCCACCTCATGGCCCTCAAAGCCGAGCGCGACTTCATTGTGTGTAGCGATGTGAACATTGCGCACCAGCAAGCCGACCTGAAAAACTGGCGCAGCAACCAGAAAAACAGCGGTTTTCTGCCTGAAGAACGCGCATGGATGACCCAACTCACCACTGAAGGTGGCATCGTTGATGTGTATCGCCGCCTGCAACCTGATACCACCGAGGCTTGTTACACATGGTGGAGCAACCGGGGCCAAGCCTATGCCAAAAACGTGGGTTGGCGGTTGGACTACCACTTGGCCACACCCGCCCTGGCCGACAAAGCCCGCAGCGAATCCATCTACAAAGACGAGAAGTTTTCTGACCACGCCCCGGTCACGGTGGCGTACGACTTCAAGGTTTGAGCCGTTGATCTCGGTCGGCCACTGGCAAGAAATAAGGCAGAAGCAAGGCCCAAATTACGGCAAGGGGAAGGGCAAGGGGAAAGCAAAGCGCCTGCCTTCTGTCGCGCTCTGTAAACCTAATTCAATCAAGTCCATCACCTGCAAGGCCTCTTGTGCGGGGACCGGGTTGGGTAAACCAAGGCGGACCGCGTCGCAAAAGCCGGAATAAAAGCGCGTGTAATCGCCGGGCAAAACATTGCGCTGATGGGTGCTGAGCTGTTGCTCGGTGTTCGCCAAGGTTAAAAGCAAAGGGTTCGGGTCCACACCCCAATCAGGATGAGGTGGCCGCAGCCCAGCTTTGAGTGCGGCCTCTTGGGTATCCAACCCGAACTTTTGCAAAGATCCCCGTGTGCCATGGACGGTAAAACGCGGCGCAATACTGGCGGTGAGTGTGCTGGCATGCAGCACCACCCGCAACGCTGGGTAATGCAAAACGGCGTGAAACCAGTCATCTGCCAGACTGTTATCCCGCTGGCTGGCCAAGTCCAAGCCGATGGATTGAGGCAAACCAAACAATTGAAGAGCTTGGTCAAGCAAATGCGGCCCCAGGTCGTACCAAAGCCCGCTGCCAGGTTCACCGGAATCTCGCCAACGCTGGGGTACCACCGGCCTGAACCGGTCAAAGTGGGACTCGAAATGCACGATGCGTCCTAACTCGCCTTGCTGCAAAACGGCCCGTACCGACATGAAGTCGCCGTCCCAGCGGCGGTTATGAAATACCGATAAGACCCGTTGCTGGCGCTCAGCACGAACGATCAAATCCCGTGCCTCGTCGCAGGTCAGGGTGAAGGGCTTGTCCACCACCACATGCTTACCCGCATTCAGCGCGAGCGCGGCCAAAGGGTGATGCGTTTGGTTGGGGGTGGCGATCACCACGCAATCAATGTCGTCGCGGGCAATCAAGGCCTCGGGTGAATCGAAGACCAGCGCATCAGGCCAGTCCCCTAACACTTGGCTTGGGCGAGTGCTGGCGATGGCATGAAGCCGCAAGCCCGGCACAGCGGCAATGATTGGGGCGTGAAAAGTGGCAGAGGCGAAGCCATAGCCCAAAATGCCCACATTGAGGAAAGTACGCATGGCGGTTTGGTTTTTATCAATCAATCGGATCGCGAGCTTAAACCAGCCTAGGCGAAAGGATGCATTGACGCATTCAATCTGTGTTCATCCCCGTGTGTAAGTCAGCATGCGCCCTTTGTAGGCCAAAACCCCCAAGCTGGCGGGTTGGTCCAGCACTTGTTCTTGCATGACAAAGCCCACGCGGGCCATGTGCCTGTGAAAAACCGCCCGGTTGCCCCGGTTTGGATCCACCACCCAAATTTCGGAGCTTATGGCGGCATGAGCGTCAATAAAGTCAGCCAACGTGCCCGCGTCATCGCGCTCGTACAAGATATCGCTGCCCACGATCAAATCGAACAAACCACTTACTCCGGCGTCTTGGGCCGAAGTCAGCACGGGCAAACCGTCTTCGCGCAAGGCGGCCGTGCCCCATAAACCATGGCAATAAGCCATAGGCGGCAAACCATTCAAACGGGTGTTTTCGTCTAAAAATGCATGCGTTAACGGGTGGCAATCGCTGGCCGTCACGTTCGCACCGCGCCGATGCGCCACCAAGCTGGACAAACCCAAGCCGCAGCCAATCTCCAGAATACGCTCGCCCGTAACGGGGCGCAGCGCCATGCGTTCGGCCATGCGCTGACCGGAAGGCCACAACAGACCAAACAAAGGCCATGTAGCCGATGAAATGCCCAGATTCAATGCCTCGTCCAAAGGATCGTGAAATTGGTTTTTATCGAGCAAGGAGCGGATGAGTAAATCATCCACACCCAAAACCGCAATGGATTCCTGTTTGGTCAGGTAGCCGGGCAATGAGGGTTGCAAAAGGGCAATCGTTGCAGCGCAAAAACAGAAAACCAAAAGGCGCTGGCTGGGCTGGACTTTACACCCGAGGGGAAGGGACTGAGGGAATCCTTATCCCCGATAATCTTCCCCATGCTGCAATACCAAACCATTCCTGTCACGCCTTTCCAGCAAAACTGTTCCTTGATCTGGGACGATCAGACCCGCCAGGCGGCGGTGGTGGATCCGGGGGGCGATCTCGATATTTTGCTCGACGCGATTCAGAGCTTGGGCCTCAAGTTGGAGCAGATCTGGATCACGCATGGCCATTTGGACCACGCCTCGGGTACGGCTGATTTGGCTGAACAATTGGGTGGTTTGCCGATCATCGGACCGCACCCTGCCGACCAGTTCTGGATTGATGGCTTACCTGCGGCTGCGGCAGCGTATGGGTTTCCGCCCGCCCGTGTGTTCAAGCCCACCCGTTGGCTGGCCGATGGCGACACCGTGACTTTGGGGGCGCACACCTTGCAAGTGCGCCATTGCCCGGGGCACACGCCGGGGCATGTGGTTTTTTATTCGCCCGATATTAAGCGTGCGTTTGTGGGCGATGTGTTGTTTGCGGGGAGCATAGGGCGCACTGATTTTCCTCAAGGCAACCACGATGATTTGATCGCCAGCATTACCCATCGCCTGTGGCCCATGGGCAATGACACGGTGTTCATTCCCGGGCACGGCCCTGAAAGCACCTTTGGCCGTGAACGCCAGTCCAACCCCTATGTGCGGGACAGGTAAAGAGATGGATTCCCGATCAAGTTGGGAATGACAGTAGGTGGCTTTACCCCTTAACAGCTTGCTCGTACAGGTGTTGCACCTTGGGCAAGTTGGCTTGCAGTTCTTGGATTCGGTTGGCGCCGCTGGGGTGCGTGGACAGGAAGGACGGGCTGCCATTGCCGCTGGCCGCTTGCATTTTTTGCCACAAACTCACGCTGGCTTCGGGTTTGTAACCGCCTCGCGCTGCAATCTCCAAGCCCACCAAGTCCGACTCGGTCTCATCGTCGCGGCTGTATTTCAGGGTCAACAGTTGCGTGCCCAGGTTGGCGGCGACATCCCCTAAAGATCCCAGCCCCAAGAGTTGCGATGCAATCGACAGGCCGATGCTGGTGGCCTGACTTTTGGCCAAGCGCTCGCGGGCATGTTCGCGCAGGGCATGCGCCATTTCGTGGCCCATGATCATGGCCACCTCGTCGTCGTTGAGCTTGAGCTGGTCTAGGATGCCGGTGTAAAAAGCAATCTTGCCACCGGGCATGCACCAAGCGTTGATTTGTTTGCTGCCAATCAAGTTGACTTCCCAACGCCAGTTGCGCGACCGCTCGTTCCATGGGGAGGTGTGCGGGATCAACTTTTTGGCGATGGTGCGCAGACGCAGCAGTTGAGGGTAATCGTCGGGTGCCAAAGCCCCTTTGGTGCGGGCCTCTCCTATGACCTGGCTGTATTGCTGGCGTGCGGAGCTCTCCAGCGTCTCGGCAGGCACCAGTTTGCGCAAGCTGGACGAAGACCCCACATCCACTTGGGCCAGGGCCGAACCGGCGGCCGTGGCGCCCGCAGCCAACAGAAACGCACGGCGGGCTTGCCAACGGGGCGCAACAGTGCCCCCAGTGTCGGAGGCCACCTGAGGCGATGGGGTTTTGAGATCACAAATAAAGCACATAGTAGGTAAATGATAGCGAATTGCTTCTATTCAAGATTGAAATATCGCCCAACAGGCAGCTGATAATCGGGCCATGTCTGAAACCGCAACACCTCCTGACAACTCCCCGCACAGCACGGTGCGCACCTGGCGCGAGGCGCTTCGCCTGTATTTGCAGCCAGCCAGTTTGCGCATGTTGGCGCTGGGTTTTGCGGCCGGGCTGCCGCTGCTTTTGGTGTTGGGCACGCTCAGTTTTCGGCTGCGCGAAGCGGGCATTGACCGCAGCACCATTGGCTACCTGAGCTGGGTGGGCTTGGCCTATGGCGTCAAGTGGATGTGGGCCCCCTTGGTCGACCGCATGCCTATTCCCTGGCTCACACGCCGTTTGGGGCGGCGGCGCAGTTGGTTGCTGTTGTCGCAAATCGTCATTGCGGGCGGGTTGGTCGGCATGGCCCTGAACGACCCTTCTCAACTTTTGGGCCCCTTGGTGGCGTGTGCTTTGGCGGTGGCCTTTGCCTCGGCCACCCAAGACATTGCGCTGGATGCCTACCGCATCGAGTCGGCCGAGGTCAACGCCCAAGCCGCCTTGGCCGCCAGTTACCAAACCGGCTACCGTTTGGCCATGATCTGGGCCGGGGCGGGTGTGTTGTGGATTGCCGCTTGGGCGCAAGGCGAGCAAAGCACGGGTTACGCACAAACTGCTTGGCAAACTGCTTATCTGGTCATGGCTGCCAGCATGTTGCCCGGCATGCTCATGGTGCTGGGATCGCCCGAACCCGTGCCTGCCCCCCTGAAGCCTGCACGCAATCTGGCCGAATGGTTGCAAGGTGCCTTGATCGACCCCTTCGCCGACTTTTGGCGTCGCTATCGCTGGCAAGCACTGTTGCTGCTGGCGCTGATTGCGGTTTACCGCATCAGCGATGTGGTCATGGGCATCATGGCCAACCCGTTTTATGTGGACATGGGCTTCACCAAATCCGAGGTGGCCGGAGTAACCAAGGTTTACGGCGTCATCATGACCCTGGCAGGGGCGTTTGTGGGCGGGGTGCTGTCGGCGCGCTGGGGCGTGATGCGCATCATGATGTTAGGCGCCGTGCTCAGTGCGGCCAGTAACTTGTTGTTTGTCTGGTTGAGTGGCGTAGGGCACGACGTGAGCGCCTTGATCTGGGTCATTTCTGCCGACAATTTGGCCAGCGGCATTGCCTCGGCGGCGTTTATTGCCTATTTGTCATCGCTGACCAACATCAGTTATTCCGCCACCCAATACGCGCTGCTCAGCTCCATGATGCTGCTTTTGCCCAAGTTCATTGCCGGATTTTCAGGTGATTACGTAGACGCTTACGGTTATGCCAGCTTTTTTACCGCCACCGCTTGGCTGGGTGTTCCCGTGCTGCTCTTGGTCGCACTCGCCTCCAAAGTCCACACCCGCTCAATTTGAGATCGGCTACCCAGCGCCATTGGACTACCCGGCACCAATGGACTACTCCGTACTAATGGACCGCGCGGTACTAATGGACTGCGCGGCACCAATGGACTACGCGGCACCAATGGACTACGCGGCACCAATGGACTACGCGGCACTAACCTGAATAGCCGCATTGACCTGTCATACCCGGCTCGACCGGGTATCCATGAATGCCGAAGTCTAGGGGCTCTGGACCCCCGATCAGGTCGGGGGTGAAAGGTTAAGACGGGGCAGATCCGCTCCCCGTGGGAGGCTGCCCCTGCGGCCGAATGGTGACTGTGGCTGTTCGGCTTGAATGGGACTTTGAGCTTGCGCAAGCAGGGGCTCGCCCCCACAAAGACTCCGCCTAGAGTGGCTACCGCATGACTTTTCAAGGGGCATGGCGGTGAGGCAATTTACCGATCTTTACGTAAATGACACGACAAATCTGCAAGCTCAGGAGATGATGGCGTGATGCAACAACTATTGATGATCGAAGACGATACCCGGTTGGCGGGCA
>CAMDXR010000149.1 GCA_945877725.1 Limnohabitans sp. Rim8 | reverse complement strand
CTTTGCGGGACAGATCTTGAGCGCTGTCCCCAACTGATTAGGAACAAACATGTCCATCTACATCAACAAAGACACCAAAGTCATCACCCAGGGCATCACCGGCAAAACCGGTCAGTTCCACACTGAAAAGTGCCAGGAATACGCCAACGGCAAAAATTGCTTTGTCGCAGGCGTGAACCCCAAGAAGGCTGGCGAGTCAATCTTCAACATCCCGATTTATGCCTCCGTCAAGGAAGCCGCGCAAAACACGGGCGCTACCGTGTCGGTGATTTACGTGCCCCCAGCAGGCGCAGCCGCTGCCATCTGGGAAGCCGTTGAGGCCGATCTGGACCTGGCTATTTGCATTACCGAAGGCATTCCGGTGCGCGACATGCTCGAAGTGCGCAACAAAATGAAGGCCAAAGAAGCCGCTGGTGGCAAGAAAACCTTGTTGCTCGGCCCCAACTGCCCCGGCCTCATCACCCCTGACGAAATCAAAATCGGCATCATGCCCGGTCACATTCACCGCAAAGGCCGCATTGGCGTGGTGTCCCGTTCGGGCACTCTGACCTATGAAGCCGTGGCCATGTTGACCGAAGTGGGCCTGGGCCAGTCCAGCGCTGTGGGCATTGGTGGTGACCCCATCAACGGTTTGAAGCACATCGACGTGATGCGCGCCTTCAACGACGATCCCGACACCGACGCCGTGATCATGATTGGCGAGATCGGCGGACCCGACGAAGCCGAAGCCGCCATGTGGTGCAAAGCCAACATGAAAAAGCCCATCGTTGGCTTCATTGCAGGTGTGACGGCCCCTCCCGGCAAGCGCATGGGCCATGCGGGCGCGCTGATTTCTGGGGGAGCCGATACGGCCGATGCCAAGCTGGCCATCATGGAAGAATGCGGCTTCATCGTCACACGCAACCCGTCAGAACTGGGCAAACTGCTCAAAGCGCAGCTGAAATAAGCGCACTGCCTGAGTCGGCCAACTAATCCCCGCCTCTTGTCGGGGTGTGGTTTGCCACAATACCGAAGCCGGTTGTCCTCAAGGACAATCCGGCTTTGTTCATTTTTTGTCAACACACACATCACCGACCTCGGTCTGGTGACAAAGGAACACTGTGGAAGAATTTCTGACCCCTCATTTCTGGTTTGCCGTCGGTCAGATCATCATGATCGACATCTTGCTGGGCGGCGACAATGCCGTGGTCATTGCCCTGGCTTGCCGCCAATTGCCTGCGCATCAACGCACCAAAGGCATCATGTGGGGCACAGCAGGCGCCATTGTCTTGCGCGTCATCCTGATCTTTTTTGCGCTTACTTTGCTGGCCATTCCCTTCCTCAAATTCGTGGGGGCGGTGTTGCTCATCTGGATTGGCGTGAAACTGCTCACCCCCGACGAAGACGACGATCACAGCAACATTCAGGGCAGCGACAAGCTCTGGGGCGCGGTTAAAACCGTGATCATTGCCGACTTGGTCATGAGCGTGGACAACGTCATCGCCATCGCGGGCGCAGCACAAACCTCGGGCAACGCCGACCACCAAATGCCTTTGGTCATTTTTGGTCTGTTGGTCAGCATCCCAATCATTGTTTGGGGCAGCCAGTTGGTGCTGAAACTCATGGACCGCTTCCCCCTCATCATCACGGCGGGCGGTATGTTGCTGGGCTGGATTGCAGGCACCATGATCCAAACCGACCCAGGCTTGGTCAACTACATTCCCCAAGACAAGGTTTGGGGCTATGGCTTGGGCATTGCGGGCGCTTTGTTGGTGCTGGCACTGGGTAAACTCATCCTCTCACGCCGCCAACCAGCGGCCGACGACGCCAGCGCCTGATAAAAATAAATTGTAACTTTCTGTGTGAATGGACTACTATCTAATTCCATTCACCGGGGAGACAACATGAACAAAAACCAACAAGGTTTGACTTTGATCGAGCTGATGATCGTGATTGCGATCATCGGCATTCTGGGTGCACTGGCCTTACCGGCCTACCAGGACTACACCGTCCGGGCCAAGGTTTCCGAGATGATGCTGGCCGCCAATGGCTGCAAAACAGCCGTGAACGAAGCGGTCAGCTCGGCCTCCAGTGCCGACGTTTCAGCCGCCTTGCCCATTGCCTGCGAAAGCCAAACCAGTAAATACGTGACCCGCGTGAGCGTGGATGCCAATGGCGTGATGACTGTGGTGGGCAACCACGAAGCCCTGCGCGGCAGCACCAGTGCCGCCGCCAACAGCATTGCCCTGACCCCTTTGCAAACCGGCGACACCCCTGTCAATGGCAGCACCGATGGTGGCAAAACCATCTCGGGATGGCGCTGCGGCCCTGCCAGCAGCAATGGTTTACCGGCCAAGTACCTGCCAACTTCGTGCAAGTCCTCTTGAGCCTCAGTGGCACCCCCCAACGCCCTGTAACTCGCAGGGCGTTTTACTTGGTGCACAGACCATGCTGATCGGTCACCCCAGTACCGCCCCCTACAGCCTGCCCCACTGGCTGAAAGCTTTGATGCTGGGCTTGTTGATGGTCCTGCCCTGGGTAGCGCCATGGTCACCCGCCCCCCAACCAAACACCGTCCCGTTGTTGATCAGCTGGACCTGCATGGGCTTGCTCATGGTGTTTGGCCAGCAAATCAGCACCCTAGACATCGCGCGCGCCTGGGCTTGGGCCGCCTTGCTCAGCAGCCTCCTGGGGCTGGTGCAATATTTTGGGGCTGCCGATGTGTTGAGCCCCTGGCTGCATGTGCCCGCCGAACTGGGCGAAGCATCTGCCAACTTGCGCCAACGCAACCAACTGGCGACGCTCATGGGCATCGGCATTTTGGCTGTACTGTGGTGGCGCGCCAACGGGCTCAATACCCCGCACGCCCTTTGGATGCTGGCCTTGCTGGCCCTTGGCAATGCCGCCACCGCCTCACGCACGGGCCTATTGCACATGCTGCTGATCCCCGGGCTGGTGGCTTATTGGTCCTACCGGAGCCGCTTCAAAGCGCAGCATCAGTCGCCCCAACTGGCCTTTTGGGCCTTGGCGGTTTACCTGCTGGGCAACTGGACTTTGCCCTGGCTTCTGTCGGTATTTTCCGGACAAGACATGGTGGATGCCATCACCCGCATGGGCCACAACGAAGGCTGCGGCAGCCGCCGCGTGTTGTGGAGCAACGTGCTGCACCTGATAAGCCAAAAACCCTGGCTCGGCTGGGGCTGGGACGAGCTGAAGTACGCCCACTACATCACGTCTTATGCGGGTGGACCTGAGGGGCGGTTTTGCGACATTTTGGGCAACGCGCACAACCTGCCACTGCACTTGGCAGTGACCCTGGGGATCCCCATCACAGCCACACTGGGGCTGCTGGTTTTGTTGCTCATTGTTTGGGGCCAGCCTTGGCAAAGCCGCCTGCCCCGGCACCAATTGGCTTGGTCGGTGCTGGCAGTCATCGGCTTGCACAGCCTGCTGGAGTTTCCGCTTTGGTACGGGCCGTTCCAAATGGCCGTGTTGTTGTGTGGCGTGCTGTTCATACCCACGGTTGAGGGCTTCAAGGCCCCAGAATTCCCCACACTTAGGCTGATCGGATGGGCGGTATTGCTCGCCGTTGGCCTGCTAAGGGCTGACTATTCACGCGCAAGGCAAATTTACATGCCCGCCGCAGAACGCTGGGCCTTTTGGGGGCCACAACCCATGGAAGCGGGCCGCAGCAGCTGGTTTTTTGGCAACTCGGCCACCTTTGCCCAACTGACCATGACCGACGTCACCCCACAAAACGCCCCTTGGGTGCTGGCCACCAGCTTGGAAATGCTGCACTACTCGCCCGAGCCCAAAGTGATCGAGCAACTCATTAAAAGCGCCCAACTGCTTGGACGGCATGACCTGGCCGAATGGCATGCGCAAAGGCTTTTGCTTATTTATGGGCGCTGATCCTTAAAGCCGGGAAATCACCTGCATAAATTAACTACAAAAAAATATTTAATTCAGCACTAAAACTTCATAATAAGTATCTTTGCTTGTTATTTAATGCTGCCTCGCCAATACATATTTGAAAGTCTGAAAGCGCACCTCAAGGCCCGCAACCTGACTTACCTAGACACCGCCCTGGCGCTGGGGGTGTCAGAGCAAACAGTCAAACGCATCTTTATTCAACAAGATTGCAGCCTAGAAAGACTGGAAGAGATCTGCGACCTCATCCAGCTCGACCTGCGCGATCTGGTGCAAAGCAGTCCGCGCCAGCGCAAAAATATCCAACAACTGACCTACCCACAAGAAGCCGAACTGGCCCAAAACAAAAAACTGCTCATGGTGGCGGTGTGCACCATGTCGCTGTGGCCCCATGAAGACATGCTGCAACACCTGCAACTCAGCCCACTGGAGTGCGAAGCACTGCTGCGCCAACTCGACAAAATGGGTTTTTTAGACCTGATGCCTGGCAACCGCATCCGGCTAAGGGTGGCCCGAGAGTTTGCTTGGATAGTGGACGGCCCCATCATGCGCATGGTCAAAAGCATGGCCGGAGACTACTTTGATCACTTATTCGAAGGCGAAGGCGAGATTCTGAAAATCATCAACGTCCGGATGTCCAGACCATCGGCCAAAAAATTCCGGGCACGACTGGAAAAAATCGCCGAAGAATACGCCGACCAAGTGGCCATAGATGCCCATTTGCCACTCATGGAACGCCCGCCACTGTCTATTTGCATAGCAGCACGCCGCTGGGTACCCGCACCACTGAAAGCCCTCATGGGCCCCCGCACCCCCCAAAGAGCCACCGGGTGACACCCCAAGCGACACAGGGTGTCACTTTGCAAAAGTGGCTTGCTGATTTAGCCCCCCTCAAACACATGATGCGCACCTATTCGCGTTAAAGCGGAGGCTTTTAAAGGACAGTGAAATCGCCATGCGAATCGACAAAGACTGGACGGGTCAGCCCAAAGATGCCGACGGCAGCACACCCAAACAACGCACAGCCTTGGTGGGCAGCGGCACAGGCTATGAGGACACCATCCCATTCCTCACTTACAACAAAAACCCGACTGGCAACGCAGCAGGCACGGTGGACATGAAAGCCTATTTGCAGTGGCTCACCACCAACAAATATGGCATCAACATGACCGTCAACTAATAGAAACACCACCCCATGATTCTGAAAACAATCTATGCAACGCTGCTTGCTCTGCTGTGCAGCGCCTGCGCCAGTAGCGGCCTAAGTCAGTGGGCTGGGTCTAATAACTTTGGGGTAGTGGTCAATAGTAGGCTTATGCAAGGATTTTCAATCAAGAATGGTGTCGAAGGAAAATCTGATGATGGTCGGCACCTATTTGGTTTTGCTGAGTTGAATGAGCGCGGGGGACAAACCTCTGGCTACGGCGGCATAGGCCTGCCTAAGGGGTTGATGTGAGCTGGCGAACCGGTGAGTTCATACAGCGTTATGACCCATTGAATAAATCTGTCTGGACCGGTGGAACAATAACTGGTCGCTACCGCTTAGAAGTAGCCTCTCGTATTCCACAAGAAACGCTTCAATACGCAAGCGCTAAAAAGGGACGAGCCGTCAAGCTGATGTTCAGAATTTTGAATGATGACGTGGTGCTTGGCTGGTGCGTTCAAGAGATCGGGATCGCCGATGATTGGTTCGAGACCAATTACAAAGGCGATTTCATGCCCGCCAAATGGTTTAACGGCAAGTTGATCACCATAGGTTGGTACATTGATAAAAAGACCGGGCAGCGCGTCGAGACCACAACCGGGCGCTGAGCAGATAAATGTCAATACCCCATCATCCCTCAACACCTACACCGTCTACAGCGCCGACCACCAGCCCCTGGCCGAGCTCAACGCGCAAGGCCTCATCACTCGCCAATACCTGTGGCTCGCGGGCATGTTGGTAGCCGTGATGGACAGCACCGATCAAGGCTTCCGTGCCGCCGCCCCACAGCCTGCTCCCCCCGGCCAGGCACTGGCCCAAGACGTGCCCCTGGCGCAAGACCTTTGGGCCTTGCTTTACACCTGGACTCAAGCCCTGGCCAGCCCCATCGTGGGCTCTCCCTGGCGCTTGACCTTCGTGCACAGCAACCACCTGGGCGCACCCGAGCTGGCCACCGACACCAACGCCAACCCCGTCTGGAGCGCACACTACGCCCCCTTTGGCGCAGCCACTGTGCGCAACTTTGAGGCTTCTGCTTCTGCTTCAGATTCTGCTTCAGACACAGCCGCCGCCTCCTCCGCAAGCGCCGCCCCCTTCACCCTGAACCTGCGTCTGCCCGGCCAGCACCTGGACCCCGAAACCGGCCTGCACTACAACCGCCAACGCTACTACGACCCGCAAACCGGCCAATACCTCACGCCCGACCCCCTAGGCCAGCCCGATGGCCCCAACGCTTATCTGTATGTCGCGGGCAACCCCTTGACCTTCATCGACCCCGATGGGTTGGTGCTGTTTGCGTTTGATGGGACGGAGAACAGTGACCCTGTGCTAAACCCAGCTAAAGACAGCCTGTCCAATGTGGTTTTGTTTCGTAATCTTTATAACGACGGAAACAGTCGCTACATCTCTGGCGTTGGCACCGTCGACATCAGCGACCCAGCGCGCCCCATTCTGGCGCCCGATGGTCTGTTGGGCCACACCCTGAACCCTGACAAGGGCTTTAACTACAGCGGCCCAGCGCGCATTACGCGCATGGTGGAGTACTTTGGCGCTGAGGCTAGCTTAGCCACCGACGACAACATCGCCATGGACGTAGACATCATTGGATTTAGCCGGGGCGCGGCACAGGCGCGGGACTTCTCCAACCAAATCATGGCGGCCTCCAAGAAGGACAAGGATGGCAATTACTGGTACGGCTACAAGGACAAAAATGAAACCCCCCAGTGCCAAAAAGTGAACTTCCGCTTCATGGGCTTGTGGGACACGGTACTCAGCACCAACAGTTCGGGGCATGCATACAAGCTGGGCATCCCCGCCCAGTTTGCCTACGTGGCCCAAGCTGTTGCCTTGAATGAATACCGTGGCAACACGTTCGCCACTGGCAGACCCGACCCAAGCAATATCGACAGCATAGGGGCCTTTCCGCTGGAGTCCATCATGGGCGATGCGGTGCCTGCGGGGCAAACGCGCATCGAGCGCGGTTTTGTAGGATCTCATGCCGATATTGGTGGAGGCTTCGCAGAAAGCGAAAAGTCTTTATCAAAGGTGGCACTGGCGTGGATGCTGGAGCAGGCCAAGCAAGCTGGCGTCAAGATGAACCCAGCCTCCCCCACCATTGAAGCCAGCCCAGTGATCCACGACAAGAGCGACAACATTCAAACCGGCGCACCTACAGGCCCCCCCAACTTTATCGGTGAACCAGAAGACCGGACTGTGCGCTACCTCAATGGCAGCACTACAGAGCAACGACGAATGACGGATACCGGTCTGACCTACACCGATATTGTGAATCAGGATTTCATCAGCTACACCCCGCGCGCTAACTTACCAACTAACTTTAAAAATGAAATTATGAGCGACAAGACCGGCACCGTGAATATGAAAA
>CAMDXR010000148.1 GCA_945877725.1 Limnohabitans sp. Rim8 | reverse complement strand
CGCGCCAATTGGTTTTGGGTGTAAATGTCGGCCAGTTTGTGCTTGATGCCCTGGTAAGAACCAATGACGCGACCAAAAGCTTTGCGCTCGCGGGCATAAGCAGCCGACATTTCCAGCGCCGCATCGGCACCGCCCAGCTGCTCAAAAGCCAACAAAATGGCCGCACGCTGGCGCACACGGTTAAGCAACCTCAGAGTGGCAGGCCCCGGTGCCACAGCATCCAATGCTTCAGCAGGCGTGGCCAAAAACGCCAGTGCTGCAAAGGGTTTGGCCGGGTCCAGCGTTTTCAGTGGCCTGCGGCTCACGCCCGCAGACAAGTCGGCCAACACCAAACAGGGCTGGCCCGACGTGTTGGAGGCCAACACCACGGCAAAGGCGGCGCTACCACCATCCAGCACCAGGGGAGCGCTTCCGGTCAAAGTCTGTCCGTCGAAAACTGGCAGTGGGCTCAAGTCGGTCAAGTGAGAGACATCCTCAAGCGAGGCGGCCAAAGTGGCGACCGCGCCTTCGGCCACGCGCGGCAACCAGCGTTGCTGCTGCGCTTCAGAAGCCCCGAGCAACACCGCCTGCGTAGCCAAATAAAGCGTAGAGGCCAGCGGCAGCGCACCCAATTGACGGCCCACTTCTTCGGCCACCACACACAGCTCCATGGCCCCCAAACCAATGCCGCCGCAAGACTCGGGCAGCATCAAGGTGGTGACACCCAGACTGCCCAGCCCCTGCCAAGCGGCTTCGGCATGAGTAGCGCCTTCGTCGATGACACGGCGTGCCACCGTAACGGGGGATTCTTTGACCAGGAACTTGCGAACCTCGTCACGCAGCATGTTCTGGTCGTCTGAAAAATCAAAGTTCATGGCGGTATTTGGTAACGGTGTTTGGGTCTGGTGATGCGGGTCTGTGCATTTAAGCGGGCATCTTGCGGGCGGTGTGTCCGTAAAAAGTTTCGCCTTTGGCCGCCATGTCGCGCAGCAATTGCGGGGCACGCAGGTGCTCGCCAAACAGATCAGCCAAGCGGTCCGCCTCGGTCACAAAGGCGGCAATGCCAATGCCATCCATGAAGCAGAACGGCCCGCCGGTGTAGGCCGGAAAGCCCACCCCCAGAATAGCCCCGACATCGCCATCGGCTGGAGCCAGCAAAACGCCCTCTTCCATGGCTCGGGCCGCCTCGACCGCTTGCACATACAAGATGCGCTGACGCATGTCATGCGGATCGGGTTGATGTGCGCGCAAAGGGTATAAATTGGCCAAACCCTTCCAGAGGCGTTTGCCTGTGGCGTCATAGTCGTAAAAGCCCTGGCCCATTTTTTTGCCCAAGCGACCTTGCTCAAACAATTGCTTGAGCACAGGTACGGAGCGGCCGGGTTTGTAGGTGTCTGGAAACTCGCGCGCTTGCGCCTCGCCCGCATGCACCGACAGCTCAATCGACAGTTCGTCGGTAATGGCCAGCGGCCCGACCGGCATGCCCACATGGCGGGCGCAGTTTTCGATCAACGCGGGGGCAATGCCCTCGGCCACCATGCCAATCGAGTCGTCCACAAACGCACCAATGAAGCGACTGGTAAAGAAGCCACGGCTGTCGTTGACCACAATCGGGGTTTTCTTGAGCTGGGCAATAAAGTCCAGCGCTTGGGCCAGCGTGGCGTCTGAGGTTTTTTGGCCCCGAATGACCTCCACCAAAGGCATGCGGTCGGCGGGGGAAAAAAAGTGCAAACCAATGAAGCGTTCGGGGCGTTGGGTGGCCTGGGCCAGCAAGCTGATGGGCAAAGCCGATGTGTTGGTGGCCAACACGCAGTGTTCGGGCAGCACCGCGTCCAAGCGCCGGGTCACCTCGGCCTTGATGGCGCGGTCTTCAAACACGGCCTCCACCACCATGTCGGCATCGCGCAGCAGCTCGTAGTCGGTGGTCGGGGTGATCAGGGCCAAGATGGCATCGGCCTTAGCCTGGGTAGAACGCCCTTTTTCAATCAGGCGCTTGAGCACTTTTTCGGCATGGCCTTTGCCCCGCTCGGCGGCCGCTTGATCGCGGTCGATCAGCACCACCTGAATGCCGCGTTGTGCAGCCACCAGCGCAATGCCGCCGCCCATCATGCCGGCCCCGATCATGCCCAGCTTGCGGCACTTGAAAGGCGCAAATCCGGCGGGACGGTGCATGCCTTTTTCGGCTTTGGACTTGTTCACAAACAAAGTACGCACCATGGCGCGTGACACGGTGCCGCGCGTCAGCGAGGCCATGTACTTGCTCTCAATTCGCAGCGCTTTGTCTATGGGCAACTGAGCACCCTCGTAAAGGCAGCTCTGAATCGCCAGCGGCGCGGGCAGGTTGTTATAGGTGTTGGCTTGCAGCAGGGTGTTGCCCACCACAAAGCTGGGGGCCACGCGCGCATCGAGCGGTCCACCGCCCGGTATCTTGAAGCCTTTGACATCCCAGGGCTGGATGGCCGTTGGGGTTTCAAGCAGCCATTTTTTAGCGGCGGCCAGCAGTTCGGTGGCGGGCACCACGGCGTGAATCATGCCGACTTCTTTGGCCTTGGCGGCGCTGACGTGTCGCCCTTCCATCAAATAAGGCATGGCACCCAAAATGCCCATCAGGCGAATCAGGCGTTGCGTGCCGCCCGCAGCGGGCAGCAGGCCCACCTGGACTTCGGGCAAGCCCAACACCAGTGAGGGTGAGTCCGATGCCACACGGTAATGGCAACCCAGGCAAAGCTCGAAACCCCCGCCCATGGCGACGCCGTTGATGGCGGCGGCAAACGGTTTGCCACAGGTTTCCATGCGCCGCACCAATTGGGACAATGATGCGCACTTTTCAACCAGAACATCGATCGGGTCGTTGTTCATGCTGTCCAGGTTGGCTTCCATGGCGAGCAAATCGGCACCGGCCACGAAGGCGTCTTTGGCCGAAGTCAGAATCGCGCCCTTGACGGCCGGATCGGCCACCACGCGGTCAATTCCGGCGGACAAACTGCCCATAAAATCCCCGTCGATGACGTTCATCGTCTTACCCGGGTAGTCGATGGTCAAGGTGGCGATGCCGTCTGCATCGACGCTGTAACGAATGATGTCTTGCATGTTGTTCTCTTTCGCGTTGCTTCAGTCGCGCTCAAACGCGTTCAATGATCATGGCCGAACCCATGCCGGCCGCCACACACAAGGACACCAGCGCGGTTTGCTTGCCCGTGCGTTCAAGCTCGTCCAGCACCGTGCCCAAAATCATGGCCCCGGTGGCGCCCAGCGGGTGCCCCATGGCAATGGCCCCCCCGTTGACGTTGATCCGGTCATGGGGAATCGACAACTCCTCCATCAGGGTCAGCACCACGGAGGCAAAGGCTTCGTTCAGCTCCCACAGGTCAATGTCTGAGGGCTGCATGCCCGCAATGGCCAAAGCCTTGCGGGCGGCGGGGGCGGGGCCGTCCAGCATGAGCGTGGGCTCGGAGCCCACGGCCGCAAACGACACAATGCGGGCGCGTGGCTTCAGCCCCAACCGCGCACCGACTGCGGCATTGCCTACCAACACGGCAGCGGCACCATCCACAATGCCCGAGCTGTTGCCCGCATGGTGAATGTGCTCAATCTTTTCGACCTGGGGGTAGCGCTGCATGGCCACACTGTCGTAGCCGTATTTCTCTCCCATTTCGGTGAACGCAGGCTTGAGTGCGGCCAAGCTTTCGCTGCTGGTTGCGGGGCGAATGGTCTCGTCGCGTGACAGCAGCGTGAGTCCCAAAAAGTCTTGCACGGGCACCACAGATCGGTCAAACCGGCCTTCGCTCCAGGCTTGTTGCGCGCGGCGATGGCTTTCGGCCGAATAAGCATCGACATCGCTGCGACTGTGACCACGCAGTGAAGCCAGCAAATCGGCAGAAATGCCTTGCATCACAAAATAGGTTTTAAAGGCCACTTGCGGGTCTTGCGCCCATGCGCCTCCGTCGGCCCCCATCGGCACGCGTGACATCATCTCGATGCCACCACCGATCGCCATTTCGGCTTGTCCAGCCATAACTTTGGCCGCCGCAAACGACACGGCCTCAAGCCCAGAACCACAGTAACGGTTGATTTGAAGGGCGGGAACTTTCTGGTCAAAATCGGCCTGCAACACGGCCATGCGCGCGATGTTGCCGCCTTGCTCGCCCACCGGCACCACACAGCCCATGACCACATCGTCGATGAGTGCCGTGTCGAGGTGGTTACGCTCGCGCAGCGCCACCAAAGGCCTGCTGGCCAACCAGACCGGCGTCACCTCATGCAGACTGCCATCGGGTTTACCTTTGCCACGCGGCGTGCGCACATGATCGTAAATATACGTTTCCATCTTGACTTTCCAAGTGAGTGGGATTCAACGTTTTCAGTGCCCGAAAGCACACGAGCGCCTCTTTGGCATTCGTCGTTGGCAGATGTCTAGTCTTGCCCAGCAGACACCTTTTTGAATGATGGATTACCCATTTTGGGCACTTCAATCCTCATCGGCATTGGCCGTATTGAGCAAGGACTGGAGTTTGGCGGCCAGAGCCAGAATTTCTTCGGTGGTCTCGGCGTTGCGCTTGGCAAACCCGGCACTGACCCCCGAGCGCACCATCAGCCGCTTGTGCTCGTCACGGTAAAGCAGGCCCTTTTTGAGCAATTGGTCCACCTTACGTCGCACGGTTTCCCGTGGGATGCCCGTGGCTTCGCTGATGGACAGCACGTTGCAGGAGTTCATCAATTTGCCCCGTCGCGCCATGTCGTCCAGCAGTTTTTCGGGCACATCCGCCCCACCTTTGCGAAAAAACTGGGAGACGTTGTGCAAAGAGATCTCGCCCAAAACGATCATTTGCACCATGTCACCGTCGAACTGGTGGTACAGCTTGCGCATCAGGGGCACGGTAAAACCGGCAATCAAATGCGAAATTTGGTAGGCGTGGCGCTCCATCAGGGCGGCTTTGTCGAGCGATTTTGGAGAAGTCATGGGTTCAGCAGACCAGACTGCCACCATTCACAGGCAAGACTTGGCCGTTCACCCATTCAGCTTCTGGCGATACCAAGTAAGCGACGGCAGCACCCACATCTTGCGGCGATCCGGCGCGCCTGACCGAGGCGGTCTTGCGGGCAATTTGCTCGGACCCTTCCCAGTTGTTCATGGTGCCCAGGGACAATGCGTTGGCTGTGATGCCGTGGCGGCCCACCTCACCCGACAGGTTGCGGATGAAACCAAGCGCGGCAGCTTTGGCTGCGCCATAAGCGCACAAGCCCATGCCGGTGGCGGTGCGGGAAGCGTCGGAGTTGATGGCCACAATGCGGCCCCATTGGCGTTCAATCATGTGCGGCAAGATGGCCTGGCACGCATGCATGAGTCCGTGCAGATTGAGTTGTAGCCAGGCATCCCATTCGGCGGGCGGTGAATCGAGAAACTGGCTGTAACCCCAGCCTTGAGCCGGTATGCCGGCATTGTGAACAAACACATCCATTGCGCCATGCTCCGAAATAATTTGACTGACCATTGTAAAAATCGCCGCCCTGTCCGTCATGTCGGCTACGGCGGCATGCGCTTTCAAGCCTTCGGATTGCAGGCTCAACGCGGCTTCTTCGGCCCGCTCGGCATAAAAGTCATTGATGATCACCGTGGCCCCCTGTCGCGCCAAGGTCTGCGCAACGCCCCAGCCCATGCCACGCCCGGCACCGCTGATCAAAGCCACTTTTCCATCCAGTTTGAACATTTTCAATCTCCACCAAAACTTTATGCCAGATTCAGTGTTCCAGAGCCACACGCTGGCGGCATACTGCAAATGGAGGGGGCTGTTTTGGCAAGAAACTGTCAGCATCCTGCCTCATTCACCCCTTGATTTGCACCTCTATTTTTTCACCCCGCCCAGCAAGATGGACTCCACCACCTCCTCCAAAACCTCCGTCGGCCCACTGCAAGGCCTGCGAATTGTTGAATTTGCCGGTATTGGCCCGGGGCCCTTTGCCGGCATGATGCTGGCCGACATGGGCGCCGACGTGATTGTGGTGGACCGTGCAGCAGACCTAGAGAAAGCCGCACAATACCCCCGCGCCGCCATGAACCGGGGCAAACGCTCCATCGCGCTGGACTTGAAGTCTGAGGCGGGTCGCGCCGATGCTTGGGCATTGATCGAGTCGGCCGATGCCCTGATCGAGGGCTTTAGACCGGGCGTTATGGAAAGGCTGGGCTTTGGCCCCGAAGAAGTGGCCGCACGCCACCCTCAACTGGTTTACGGCCGGGTGACGGGTTGGGGCCAAACCGGCCCCCTCGCTCAGGCGGCCGGTCACGATATCAATTACGTTGCCTTAACGGGGGTGTTGTCTACCTCTTGCAGGCCGGGGGAAGCCCCGGTGATTCCCCCAACGATGGTGGGCGACATGGCCGGTGGTGCCATGTTTCTGGCTTTTGGGGTGGTTTGCGCCTTGCTGGAGGCCCAAAAATCAGGCCGTGGCCAAGTGGTCGATGCCGCCATGATCGATGGCGTCACGGCCATGAGCGGTCTGATTCATCAGATGCGCGGCACGGGTTTCTGGAGCGACCGACCCGAGAAAAACCTGTTTGCCAACAGCGCCCCTTTTTATGAGGTTTTCGAGTGCGCTGAGGGTCAGCACATTACGCTGGGCGCGATTGAACCGCAGTTTTATGCCGAATTACTAAAACGCCTTGAACTGGACGATGTTTCTCCGGCTGGCCAATACGACCACCGTGCCTGGCCTGCCCTGAAGGTTCGGGTGGCGGCCAAAATCAAAACCCGCACACGCGCCGAATGGCAGGCCTTGCTGGAAGGCAGCGATGTCTGTTTTGCACCCGTTTTAAGTCTTGCCGAAGCCAGCGAACACCCACACAACGTGGCGCGCGGCCTGTTTGTGGAAGTGAATGGTCAGCGCCAACCCGCTCCCGCTCCCCGACTCTCGCGAACACCGGCCCGCGCACCGTCCCCCGGGGCCTTGTGCGGCGAACATACAAAAGAGATTTTGGCTGAGCTTGCCGCCCAAAAACCCAATGGCTGAGCCTGAAACTTAATTTGCTAAGGCTCTTGGTGCGGGCGCAGCCGACAATTCGGGCATGTGCGCCCAAGTCATCCAGTCGGCAGCGCTTGTCGAATCGGCGCTCAGCCAGTCACTGAAAAGCTCTGGTCGGATGATTACCGGGGTCCGCTTTTCATCGCCGGGCTTATGGAACTGCTGCATCACGGGATGTTGGTCTGCATTGACGGTGAGCATGGAGAAAGAAACCACCTGCTCGCCCGTGGCCGGGTTCGTCCAGCGGTCCCATAAGCTGGCAATGGCAAAGGGCGCACCCGAGGCCAGTTGGATTCGCCACCGGACTGCTTTGCCGGTTTCGTAAGAGGGTTCATAAAAATCATCGACCAACACCAACCCAAACTGTCGCTGTCGCCATGCGCCACGGTAGCTAGGCTTTTCAGCCGCAGTCTCGCTTCTGGCGTTGTAGGTGTGCCGACTGATCTTGTCGTCCTTGGCCCAAGGGGGAATCAAACCGAATTTGGCCGTGCCGCAGGCCACACGCCCAGAGCGA
>CAMDXR010000147.1 GCA_945877725.1 Limnohabitans sp. Rim8 | reverse complement strand
TCGAAGTGACGGATGCAGTGGGTACGGTTGGTACAGCGGCAATATCAGCACAAATCATTGCAATCAACAACCTCAACGCGTTGACCACCGGCGTAGTCAAAGCCACCATCACCGGTGCTTCGGCTGCTTTGGGTGATGCAACAACCGGTTTAACCGCTGGCGCTAACGACTACACCATTGCCTCCGGCGCTGCTACTGCTTCGGCGGATGGTGTGGCCGAGATCAACAAGATGAACGCAGCCACCACCGGTGTGGTGACAGGAAGCATCGCAACCACCTTGGCCATATTGAACGCAGCAGGCACAGGCCTGGACGCTGCCAACGGTGTCAACAACGCCATTGCTATTGATGTCACTGGTGGTGCTGTAACAGGTGCAGCCAACATCGCCAAGCTCAATGAAGTCAATGCCTTCACCACGGGCCTGGTCACAGCCTCCATCACCGGTACGGCCAACGACTTGACGAGCAGCACCACCGGTTTAACCACCTTCGATACAGGCGGTGAAAACGACTACGCCATTGGCGTCACCGGCGGCACGGTCGCGCAACTGAACACGCTCGACGCTTTGACCAAAGGCGTGATCACTGCAACGCTGTCCGGTACCGTCGCCAACTTGAAAACCTTGACGGACAACGTATCCAATGGCGTCGCTATTGCCGACAATGCCTACACCTTGAACATCACCGACACCGGCAGCGTCTTGGCCAGCGACCTGATCAACCTAGACGGATTGACCATCGGCCTGATCAACGCCGCATCGGTCACCGCCTTGGTGGGTACGTCAACGGAAATTGCTGCTTTGTATGGTGTTGGTACCAATGCAGCTAGTTTCACCGCATCGAGTTTGCTCAATGACTTCACCGCTGCAGGCAACGAGTCAGTGACCTTCACCGAAGTCGCGCAAGCCTTTGGTGTCTCAAAACTGATGTTGTTGACAGGTTTTGCTGCGCCAGTTGGAACCAACGTAACGTCGATCACCAACATCGTTGCCACCTCAAGTGACGGTAGCGTGAACTTTGCCATTGACGCCAATAACATTGGCTTCTTTGATTTAGGCGATACCTTAATAGGCACGACGGGTGAGAAAATCACGTTCACCTACAACGTGATTGACGCTACATCTGCTGGTACTGTTCAAAACACTTTGACGGGTCAACAGTTCAGCGTCATCTTCGCTTAAGCAAACGTTCGGTGGCATCTTCTGCGCCACCCAAAGTCCAGCGTATCCGTCGCCCAATCAAAAGTTGGGCGACGGACCATGCCAAACCAAAAGAAAGCCAGAGTCTTCGCTGAACCAAACGCAGGTCAGAGTAATCGCTAAGCCAAAAGAAAGTTAGAGTCATCGCTAAGCCAAACGTAGGTCAAAGCACTCGCTAAGCCAAACGCAGATCAGAATCTTGGTTAAGCCAAACGTAAGTCAGAAATTTGGTTAAACCTAAGTTCAATTAGAGTTTGAGCGAAAGTCATTGCAGGCCAAAGCCTTAAAAGCCCTCTCCAGAAATGGTGAGGGCTTTTTTTTACCCCCCAAACCGATGGATACCCGGTCGTAGCCGGGTATGACAGAGGAAGATGGATACCCGGTCGTGGCCGGGTATGACAGATGGGGATGGGTATGACCACCAAACTGTCACCCCCGACTTGATCGGGGGTCCATCCCCTGCCTTTTGCCCGAGCAGACGCCAGCTTGGCTTCAGGCCAGCGCGCTTTTCATCCATTCGGCGAAGGCAGCGCATTCCCAGCGCTCCATGGTGCCGGTGCGCCAGCACAGGTAGTGGGCGTGGGGGCTGGGCACGTTGCGCTCAAATAAACGTACCAGTTGGCCGCTTTCTAGCCAGGGTGCGCCCAACTTCAGCCGCACCAGGCTCACGCCCAAGCCTTGGGCTGCGGCGTCGCAGGCCAGGCCGATGTCATTGAAGGACGATCCGTCCGTGGGTTCTGGCCAGTCGAGGTTGTGTGCGGCAAACCAAGTGCGCCAGGGTTCCAAGGGGCTGCGCAGCAAGGTCATGCCTTGCAGTTCTTCGGCGTGGCTGAAGGGCCCGTTTTGGCGCACCCAAGAGGGCGAGGCCAGGGGGGTAACCTCGTCTTTGGCCAGACAAATGTGCTCGACGTCCGAGTAGCGGCCGGTGCCAAAACGCACGGTCAAGTCGGCATCCTCGGCCACCACGTCCAACAGGGGAATGCTCACTTGCAGGCTGATGTCGATCTCGGGGTAGGCATCCAGAAAGTGTTTCAGGCGCGGCATGAGGATGGAGCGTGCAAATGTGGGCGTGACCGCCAGCCGCAGCTTGCGCCGTCCGCTGCCGCTGCTGGCCGAGGGAAAGCGCTGCAAAGACACCAGGCCTTCGCGTACATGGGCCAGGTATTCGGTGCCCTCGGTGGTCAGCGAAAAGTCGGCCCGGCCGAACAGTTTGGTGCCAATCACTTGCTCGAGTTGCTTGACCCGGTGGCTCACGGCGCTGGGGGTCACACACAGTTCTTCGGATGTCTGGGTCACGCTGCGCAATCGGGCCAGCGCCTCGAAGGTCAAGAGGCACTGGATGGGCGGGATGCGTGAGTTGACGGACATGGTGGTTGAGTTTAATTTAATCAGTCGGGGACAGAGCTGAAGATCTGTCCCCAAACCTTAGTCAGTTGGGGACAGAGCTAAAGATCTGTCCCCAAATACATTTATTTAAAAATCACAGTTTTGTGGCCGTTGATCAGGACGCGGTGTTCGCTGTGCCATTTAACAGCGCGGGCCAGCACTTGGCTTTCGGTGTCGCGGCCCAGAGTGGTCAGGTCTTCTACGGTTTTGCTGTGGTCCACACGGGCCACATCTTGCTCGATGATGGGGCCTTCGTCCAAGTCGGCCGTCACGTAATGGGCGGTGGCCCCAATCAGTTTCACGCCCCGGTCGTGCGCTTGGTAATAGGGCTTGGCCCCCTTGAAGCTGGGCAAGAACGAGTGGTGGATGTTGATGGCGCGCCCGGCCAGTTTGCGGCACAGGTCGTCTGACAATATTTGCATGTAGCGGGCCAGCACCACCAGTTCGGCCCCTTCTGACTGGATGATCTCGTATTGCTTGGCTTCGGCCTGTTCTTTGGTGGCCGCCGTGACTGGGATGTGGTGAAACGGCACGTTGTAACTGGCCGCCAGTTGGTAAAAATCTCGGTGGTTGCTGACGATGGCCCGGATGTCTAGGGGCAGCAAGCCGCTTTTCCAGCGAAACAGCAGGTCGTTCAGGCAATGCCCTTCTTTGCTGACCATGAGCACGGTGCGCATGGGGTGGCTGCTGGCGTGCAGGTCCCATTGCATGTCAAAAGTCTGGGCAAACGTGCCCCACTCGGCGTTCAGGGCCGCGCCGTCAGCTTGTGCGCAAGAAAACTGCACACGCATGAAAAACAAGCCCGTGGCCGGGTCGCTGAACTGCGCGGCCTCTTCGATGTTGCCGCCCCGCTCCAGCAAAAAACCCGACACGGCGTGCACGATGCCGGTGCGGTCAGGGCATGAAAGGGTCAGGATGTAGGTGGGGTTCATGGGAAAGGTGACTGCATTTCGCTGCGCTCTTGACGGGTCCGGGGCACAGTCGTTTTTAAGGGGGTCGTTTCAAGAGCGCTTATTGTAAAGACCCACAAAAATCGGGAAGCGTCCACTTTTTAGCTTGAATGGGCGCGCTTTAGCCAAGGCTTGCGAACGGGGTGATCTCAATTCATCTTGCTGAGACCCATTTGTAAGCCAAGGCATGTTTTGCCGATTAAACTGAAGAACTAAAAAATTCAAGGAGATTTGTCATGACCCAGCCCACCTTCAACATGGACAACCAGTGGTTGCCCTTTACCCCTAACCGCAGTTACCGCGAAGACCCGCGTGTTTTTGTGGCGGCCGAAGGCATGCATTTCACCACCCACGACGGCAAAAAGGTCATCGACGGTATCTCCAGCCTGTGGTGCGTGGGCGCGGGCCACAACCGCAAGCCCATCAACGAGGCCATCAAAAAGCAGTTGGACACGCTGGACTACGCCACCGCGTTCCAGGCCAGCAACGACAAGGCGTTCCGGGCGGCCGAGATGATTGCCGCCCTGGCCCCGGGCGACCTGAACAAGGTGTTGTTTTGCAACTCAGGCTCGGAAGCTGCTGACACTTCTTTGAAGGTGGCTTTGGCCTACCACCGCGCCCGTGGCGAAGGCCATCGCAACGTCTTCATTGGCCGTGAAAAGGGTTACCACGGCGTCAACTTTGGCGGCATGAGCGTGGGCGGCTTGCCTGCCAACCGCAAGGCTTATGGCGCGCAGCTGTTGCCACGCGTGGACCACATGCGCTTCATTCACGACCCGGTCAACCATGCCTACATTCACCACGAAGAACCCGTGTGGGCCGAAGACCCGTTGCTGGAACTGGAAAACCGCATTTTGGTGCTGCACGACCCGAGCAACGTGGCCGCCGTGATTGTGGAGCCCATTGCAGGCAGCGCGGGCTGGTATATCCCGCCCCAGGGCTATGTGAAGCGCTTGCGCGAGATCTGCGACAAGCATGGCATTTTGCTTATTTTTGACGAAGTGATTACCGGTTTTGGCCGTTTGGGTGTGAATTTCGCGTCCGATTATTACGGCGTGGTGCCCGACATGTTGAACTTTGCCAAGGCCGTGACCAATGGCGTGATTCCGCTGGGCGGCGTGATCTGCCGCGATTTCATTTACGACGCCATGATGAACGCCAATGCGCCCGATCACGCCATTGAGTTTTTCCACGGCTACACCTACTCCGGACACCCGGTGTCTTGCGCCGCCGCCATCGCCACGCTCGACCTCATGAAAGAAGAAAACCTGTTTGCCCGCGCCGGGCAACAAGGTCGGTTATTGGGCAAGGCGATGCATTCGCTCTTAAAGGGCTTGCCCAACGTGGTGAGCATTCGCACCATGGGCTTGGCCGGGGCGGTGGAGTTGGCAGGCATTCCGGGCGCTCCTGGCAAGCGCACTTACGACATCTTTCTGGACTGTTTCCGCCAAGGGGTCTGGATTCGCCCGGCCGGAGACAACCTGGTGATTTGTCCGCCCTACATCGTCGAAGACGCACACATCGACCAAATTGTGCAGACCGTGGCCGACAGCATCCGCAGGCATCCCTAATAAGGTCTTATAAGTTCCCACAAGGCTTCAGAAGGTTCCATAAGGTTTATTGGCGCTTGAACCCTTCGGTCTACCCGCCCTGGCTGCGTACGCTGGCCACACTGGCCGCAGCTTGGGCTGCGGCACTTGCATGCGTTGCCTTGGGCACGCCCATTCCCTGGATGCTGGGGCCTTTGCTGATGACCGCACTGGCATCGGTTTTGGGCGCACCCACCCGCAGTGAAGCTTGGCTGCGCGATGGGGGGCAGTGGGTGATTGGTGCGGCTTTGGGGCTGTATTTCACACCCCAAGTAGGCGCACTGGTGGCCAGTTTGTGGTGGGCCATCGGGCTGGCCGTGTTGTGGGCGTTGGGCGTGGGCCTGGTGTTTGGTTTATGGCTGAAAAGGCGGCACGTCGCTGATTTCGGGCCCATGCCCAAGGCCACTTGGCATGCCACCAGTTACTTTGCCAGCGCCATAGGCGGTGCCTCCGAGATGACGCTTTTGGCCGAGCGCCACGGTGCCCGGCCCGATCTGGTCGCGTCTGCGCACAGTGTGCGGATGGTGTTGGTGGTGCTGGTGGTGCCTTTTGCCATGCAATGGGCGCAGTCTTATTGGGGTCTGCAGGTCGACACACGCTTGCTGCAAGCGCCACAAGCACCCCAATGGCCTGGTTTGTTGGGCTTGGCATTGGCCACGGCGGCCGGGGCAGGGCTGATGCTTTGGATGGGGCGCACCAACCCTTGGTTCATGGGGGCGTTGTTGGTCTCTATGGGGCTGACGTTGTCAGGGGTGCAGTGGTCCGCCATTCCCACCAGCGTGTCCAACGCGGCCCAATTGTTCATTGGGGTGAGTTTGGGGGTGCGTTTTCAACGTTCGTTTGTTCACACGGCACCCCGTTGGTTGACCTCGGTTGCTTTGGGCTCTTTGGCCATGATGGGTTTGTCGGCGGTTTTTGGCCTGTGGCTGGCCTGGGCCACGGGTTTGCATCCGGCCACCTTGATTTTGGGCACTGCACCGGGCGGTATTGCCGAAATGGCGATCACGGCCAAGGTCTTGCAACTGGGGGTGCCGGTGGTCACGGCATTTCAGGTCTGCCGACTGGTGGCTGTCTTGATTTTGGTGGGGCCGCTGTTTCAGTGGTCAAACGCCCATAAAAAAACCGCCTGAAAGCGCAGGCGGTTTTAGGGGGTGGTTTCACGGCGTCCGGTGGGGAGGTTAGTGCACCACCACGGGGTGTTGGGCCAGTCCGGTGTAACCCTCCAGAGTGTCTTCAACCTCTTCTTGGGTGGGGGTGTGCTGTTGCCAGGCCTCGATTTGTTGCTGGAACATTTCGGCCCAGGAGCCATCGAGGTAAACCTCTTTGCCCGAGCGTTTGTCCACAATCTCGAAGCCATGTCGTTCCAGCAGGGGCTTGCTGGTCGGGGGTGCCGTTTCGGCCGGCGCGTTGGCCAACACATGCATCACGGCAAAGGTTTCAGATTCATACAGCAGGTTCATGCGTTCATTCTCCCTCAACTTGTGCTCGCCATATGGGACTTTGTACATCAACTTCAAGACAATAGGGTTTATTTTTAAGCAGGGGCCAATTGAGGTAGGGGCGGCAAGGGTTCTTGACCTCGCAAAACCAAGTCTATGTAACTGCCATTGAGCTGCGTAATGCGAATCCGCACGGGCATCCAGGCATGTTTGGCCGAGACCCAAAATTCCACCGTGGCATCAAAGCGGTTGCGCGGTTGGCACACCCATTTCATGGTTTGCAGCTTTTCGCCCTCCAGCTGCAAGGTTTCTGGCGGGGCCAGAGTTAAAAGCCAGGGCAAGGCGTCGCGAACGGTGGCGGTTTGCACCTGCAAGCGCGTGCCGGGTTGAAAGCGTTGTGGTTCACCCGCCATGGCGGCCGCCAGTTGCACATACAGGCTGATCTGATCTTGAGCGCCAGGCTCGAGTGGGGCCACGGGGGCGTTGTTGCTGAACACCACCCTGCTGTTGGCACGGTCGAAGTGGGCGGCGCGCTCGTTGCGCCAACTGTCCGAAAAGCGCTTGGGCGTCAATCCGGCGCTGGTGATCTCGCCCTGGCTCTTCCAATGCCGGGAGCCCACCAAAAAGGCCTTGACCGAGAGGCTGAGCGCATAAGCCGATTCGTTGTGTTGCCACCGCAGTTCTCCGCTGGCGAAGTAGTTCAAGCCCTTTTCCTGGCCCGTTAAACGGTAGCTGAGCAAGGTCGAGGGTGGCAAGGCCCCCAGTGGAATGGGGGGCAAGGCCTGAGTGGGCGCTGTGGCCGTAGGGTTGTTGTTGGGATTTGTGGCGCTTGGGCTTGGCGAAGCCGCTTGTTCTGTTGCAAGTGGAGCAAGGGGGGGGATGGGTTTGGAGGCTGCTGTTGTCGCGGCTTCTGAAGGCGGATCATCGCTTGCTGTGCGCGCTGTATCAACTGCAC
>CAMDXR010000146.1 GCA_945877725.1 Limnohabitans sp. Rim8 | reverse complement strand
AGTTGGGCGGTTTCTTGTAAAACCAAGCCATGAATCAGCCAGCCCTCTGCAAACTCGGGGTGTTTGGCATTGAGTTGGGTCAGTTGTTCAAGTGCCTCGGGGTAAATCTGCAGGGAAAGCAGTGTTTGGGCGTATCCCAAGCGCAATTCGGGCGAAACATCGGTTTTCATGGCGGCATCCACCATGGGTTTGAGCGTACTTTTATTCGAGACCATCAGGCTGAGTGCCAACACCAAAGGTCCAGCGGCCTTAGGGTCGGCGGCGTGCCCCTTTTGTGCAGCGCTGACAGCCAGGGTGATTTGACCGGCATCGCGGCGCATGCGTCCCACGGTGGTCCAAGCTGAGGCCGAGGTTTGGGCTTTCGCAAGGGCTTGGGTGAGGGCTTTGGTGACCACGTCGGCCGCCAGAGTTTTATCCTGAATTGGAGCGAACAGCCGCGGAATGGAGCCAATAGCGGCCGATTGCTCATCGTTTGGCAATTCATTGATGGAGGTGGCAAGGGCTTTGCCAGCTTCTTCTACCTTGTTGAGTGCCAGCAAAATTTGAAGAACGTATCGATTGGCTTCCTTCGCACCAGGAATTTCCCTTTTCCAGGTTTGGGCGGCCTGCAAAGCGGCCTCGCCGGAGCGCGCTTGCAAAGCGATGTCAACGGCGCGCTGAAACAATGCCGGGTCGCGTGTTTTACGTGCGGCATCCAGCAAAATGGAGAACCCACTGCCGGGCGAACCCTGGCCAGCGTTCAGTTCGCCGAGCAGGATTTGGTAAAAAAGGACGGCATCCAGTGCAGATTTACCCGGCGTGTTGTCGGCTTTTGGGGCCGCAGTTTGGGCCCAAGCACCGATGACACACGAGGACAAGACAGCAAGTCGAAACCAGAATTTCATGTGGGCCATCATAATCCAGCCAATTTTTAAATAAGTGCTGATGGGGTGGATTCCCACCTTTCCGCCTGATAAATGCATGCCTGAACTACCGGAAGTTGAAGTCACCCGCCGCAGTTTTGCCGACCGCATCGCTTCGGCAAAAATTATGGCCTTGCATATGGGTAAGCCTTTGCGCTGGCCTTTGGGGACAGACCCTCAAAGTTTGGTGGGCAAGCAAGTTTGGGGGGTGCGTCGGCGCGGAAAATATTTGCTACTTGATCTGGATCAGGGGCTTTTATTGGTGCATTTGGGGATGTCCGGCAGCCTGAACTTTGCCCCTTCACAAGCTGCGGCCGGGCCCCATGACCACATGGATTTGGTCACCGATCGTGGTGTTTTACGGCTTCACGATCCGCGCCGATTTGGTGCCGTGGTTTGGGCCCCGTCAGAAGATTCCCCCGAGGCGCAAAAACTCTTGGGGCGGCTGGGGGTGGAGCCATTAAACGGTCAATTTAATGTGCTCAGCTTTTGGCAGGCCCTGAAAAAGCGCCAGTCGGCGATCAAGCAGGTTTTGCTGGCCGGGGACGTGGTGGTGGGCGTTGGCAATATATATGCATCGGAAGCCTTGTTCATGGCCGGAATTCGCCCGACAACCCGGGCTGCGCGTTTGTCGAAACTCCGTGTTGCCAGGTTACACGCCGCCATCGTTCAAGTGTTGACCCGTGCTGTTGAGCAGGGCGGAAGCTCCTTGAGAGACTTCGTCAGTGCCGAGGGCCGCACAGGCTACTTTCAGCTGGAAGCAGCGGTTTATGGCCGCGAAGGCGAGCCTTGCCGTGTGTGCGGCGGCCCCATCAAGTCGATGCTTCAGGGGCAGAGAACCACTTTTTATTGTCCGAAATGTCAAAAACCCTGACCCCATTACCTGTTGGATTCGCTCAACACATGGTGACATGGCAGCGCGAGCATGGGCGGCAATCCTTGCCTTGGCAAAACACCCGGGACCCTTACCGTGTCTGGTTGTCAGAGATCATGTTGCAGCAAACGCAGGTGACCACGGTCCTCGATTACTTCCCAAGGTTTTTAGGACGATTTCCCAATGTTGCCTCTTTGGCTGCGGCCCAACAAGACGATGTGCTCGCTTTATGGAGTGGTTTGGGTTATTACAGTCGTGCGCGCAATTTGCACAAGTGCGCGCAGCAGGTCATGGCACGTTTTGGGGGCTCATTTCCTGACCTTGCGGAAGACCTGCAGACTTTGCCGGGCATAGGGCGCTCTACAGCGGCGGCCATCGCCGCGTTTTGCTTTCATGAGCGGGCCGCCATTTTGGATGGCAATGTCAAGCGTGTGTTGACCCGTGTACTGGCTTTTGGAGCCGATATGGCGGTTGCCAAAAATGAACGGGCACTGTGGGATTTAGCGCAAGCTTTGCTACCAGAACAGGCCGCAAACATGCCGCGTTACACGCAGGCCCTCATGGATTTGGGAGCCACGGTGTGCTTACCCCGCAAAGTACAGTGCGACCACTGTCCTGTTAATGCCTTGTGTCAGGCCAAAAGCGCTGGAGAAGCCTTGGCCTACCCCGTGAAGACCCGAAAGCTCAAACGCACCAGTGCCACCCTGTGGCTGCTTTGGGCAGTCAATGAAAAGGGACAGGTTTGGTTGCAAAAGCGGCCCGAAAAAGGCATTTGGGCGGGTTTGTTCAGTTTGCCCGTGTTTGAGTCCGAGCAAGACTTGTTGGCAGCCGGGGGCCAAAGGCAAAAGGTCGAGTACATCGCGTCTTGGAAACATGTATTGACGCATCGCGACCTCTACCTGCACCCGGTGAAACTGACAACCAAATTTGCTGTCCCAACTCCCGCGTGTGAGGGGCAATGGGTGGATGCCTGTGATTGGCCTGATCTGGGTTTGCCAGCGCCGGTCAGGACTTTGTTGGTCAACGGTGGGCTCACACAGGTCAATGGTCAACAGACCTCTTGAAAGGCGGGTTGACCTGCAGATTAAAGAGCGTCGAGTTCGCGGTGGCGCTTGAGCGTGAGCCAGTGCGCGGCAAAGTTGTGCGCCAATTGCTCCACCATGAAAACAGAGCGGTGTTGGCCCCCTGTGCATCCGATCGCAACGGTCACATAGCTCCGGTGATCGCGTTCAATGGCGGGAATCCACTGCTTCAGGAAACCCTCTATTTGCAATTGCATTTGCACGAACTCTTCGGATTGCCGCAAGTAGTCTTGCACTGGGCCATCACGTCCAGTCAAGGCCTTTAGGGCGCTTTCGTAATGTGGGTTAGGCAGCATACGGATGTCAAAAACGTAATCGGCATCGGTGGGAATGCCGCGTTTGAAGGCGAAAGACTCGAAAACCAGCGTCAGCTGGGCCAATGGGGCGCTGACCAAAGTCTTGATGTAGGTTTGCAATTGAGCCGAGCGCAGCAGGCTGGTGTCGATGACGTGTGCCCGTTCACGCAAGTCGGCCAAGAGTTCGCGTTCAAACTGGATGGTTTCCAGCAAGGCTTTATCGCCTTGTGGTTTGGAGCCGCCTGACAAGGGGTGTTTACGACGCGTTTCTGAATAGCGGCGTTGCAAAGTGTCTGAAGTGGCATCAAGGAATACCGACTTGACCGTCATACCCATGTCGCGCAGCAGGGTCATCTGCTCCGGCATCAGGTGCAAGGAGTTGGCGCTGCGCACATCGATGGCAATGGCCAGTCGTTGTTCTTTTTGCTGTTCTTCGAGCTTGACGAACGAGATCAGCAATTCGGGGGGCAAATTGTCTACACAGTAATAACCGGCGTCCTCGAGTGCGTGCAGCGCTACCGATTTGCCGGAGCCGGACATGCCGGTAATCAGGATGATGTCCATGCTCAATTAGGTGTTGTGATGCGGGCGAGGGGAGGTTTAGCAGTGTCGCCCAGCATTTCTCTGGCATGGGCCAAGGTGGTGGCGGACAGTTTTTCGCCCCCCAGCATGCGGGCAATTTCACTGATCCGTTCTTCCCCAAGCACGGCACGCACTTGGCTACTGACTTGCCCCTTGGCGGCCGCTTTGCTCACCAGCAAGTGTCGGTCTGCACAAGCGGCCACTTGGGGCAGATGGGTCACCGCCAGCACTTGACGGTGCTGGCCGAGCTGCTTCATCAAGCGCCCCACGGTTTCGGCCACAGCCCCGCCAACGCCAGAATCCACCTCATCAAAAATAAGTGTGCCAGCTTGTCCCAGTTCACTGGTGGTGACCGCAATGGCCAACGCAATGCGCGACAACTCGCCGCCTGAGGCCACTTTGCCCACCGGGCGCGGGGTGCTCCCCTCGTGTCCTGCCACCAAAAAACTCACTTCTTCTAGCCCGTGTTGTGCAGGGTTTTCGAGGGGCTGAAGTTGGACTTCAAACCGACCGCCTTGCATGCCAAGTTGTTGCATGGCGGCGCTGACCGCTTTCGCAAGGGGCTTGGCGGCCTGCTGGCGCTGCCGGGAGACTTGTTTGGCCGCCTGTAAGCAGGCGGTTTGGGCGGCCTGGGCAGCTTTTTGCAGGCTTTCTAGATCAGCGGCGGCGTCCAGTTGGGTCAATTCATGGCGCCAGTCCCGCAGTGTTTGCGGCAATTCGTCGGGTGTTTTCTTGTAGCGGCGTGCCAACGAAAGCCAGAGGCCCATGCGCTCGTCGAGTTGAGCCAAGTGTTGCGGGTCAAGGTCCGTTTTTCGCAAATAACTGTGCAGGCTGTGGGCAACGTCTTCGGCTTGGGCTTGGGCAGAGGTCAGAACCTCGGCCAGCTCATTGAATTCAGGTTCAAACTGGCCCAGCGATTGAAGTGTTTGAATCGCCCGGGACAACTGCCTCAGCGCGCCCCCGTCGTCTTCGCCTTCAAGCAAAACGCAAGTCTGGTTGGCGCCATCCATCAGGGCCTGCGCGTTGGCCAGGCGGCTGTGTTGGGTGCTCAGGTCTTGCCATTCATCGGGCAATGGGTTGAGTTTTTCGAGCTCGCCGATTTGCCAGGCCAAGCGCTCACGCTCGATGGACAGGGTATTTTGGGCTTGGCGTGCATCGGTCATGGTTTGTTCCGCTTGTCGCCAGGCCATCCAGGCGGCTTTAAGCGGTCGGGTGTCTGTGCCTGCATAAGCGTCCAGTAAACCTCGCACAGCGTCAGGCCGGGTCAGACTTTGCCAAGCATGTTGGCCGTGAATGTCGAGTAATTGCTCGCCCAGTTCGCGCAGTTGTGTGGCGGTGGCTTGGCTGCCATTGATCCAGGCACGGCTTTTGCCCGATGTGTCCACGGTTCGGCGCAGCAATAATTCGGGGCTGGCTTCAAAACCGGCCTCTTCGAGCCAAGTCAGAATGGCCGGTGTGGGTTCGAATTCGGCACAAACCTCGCAACGCGCGGCACCCTCACGCACCACGCCTGACTCTGCACGAGCGCCCAATGCCAATTGCAGGGCATCGATCAGAATGGATTTGCCCGCCCCGGTTTCTCCGGTCAGCACGCTAAAACCGCTGCCCAGATCAAGGTCCAGTTCATGCACGATCACAAAGTCGCGCAGGGTCATGTGCGTCAGTGCCACGGCTTAAACGCCCCCTTCATTCCAGTGCATTTTTTTGCGTAAAGTGTCAAAATAATTCCAGCCAGCAGGATGCAAAAACCGCACCCTGTGCTCTGAGCGCTGCACCGTAATGCGGTCTCCGAGGGTCAGATCGGCCATGGATTGCATGTCGAAATTGGCACTCACGTACCGCCCGGCAACGATTTCGATGCTGATTTCGGACGTTTCAGGCAGCACGATAGGTCGATTTGACAAAGTATGCGGCGCAATTGGGGCCATGACCCAGCCCCCAATCGAGGGGTGCATCAGGGGGCCACCCACAGAAAGTGAGTAGGCGGTTGAGCCCGTGGGGGTGGCAATGATCAGACCGTCAGCACGCTGATTGGCCACAAATCGGCCATCAACCTCGACCCGCAACTCCACCATGCCCGAAGTGCCGCCCCGGTTCACCACCACATCGTTCATGGCCAAAGCGCTGAAAACGCTGCGTTGGTCACGTAAAACATGGGCTTGCAGCACGCTCCGGTCTTCGGTTTGGTAATGGCCTTGCAGCATGGGCAGCAGCACATCCCGATAGCTTTGGATAGGAATATCGGTAATAAATCCCAACCGACCTTGGTTGATTCCGATGAGCGGGAGGGCGTAGCGGGCCATTTGGCGGCCAATGCCCAGCATGGTCCCGTCGCCCCCAATCACCAAACCCAGATCGCATCGTGTGCCAATCTCGGCGGGGTCCAGCATGGGGTATTGGTTCAGGCCCGTGTGTACAGCGGTGTCTTTGTCCAGCACGACTTCGCAGCCTTGACGGGTGAGGAACTGGGCAACATCGTCCAAAACCAGGCGTGAACTCTCCAAAGCCCCCCCCTGGGTGGTGGCATGGTATTTGCCAAAAAGCGCAACATGACGAAATTTGGATCTCATGCGCAAATTACATCATTAAAATGGCCTGATGCTAGATGATCGTGCCAAGTTATTGCTCAAAGCGCTGGTTGAACGCTACATCGCCGACGGACAGCCCGTGGGCTCACGCACGCTCTCTAAGGCCTCGGGGCTGGATCTGTCACCGGCCACCATCCGTAACGTGATGTCCGACTTGGAGGAGCTGGGTTTGATCGCCAGCCCCCATACCTCCGCCGGTCGGATACCGACCAGTCGGGGCTACCGTCTGTTTGTGGACACCATGCTGACCGTCCAAAGAGACGGTTTTGAGACCCCGGCGCTGATGCCCGACCAGCCGCAAAAAGTGATTGCCAGCGCAGCCAACCTGTTGTCTAACTTGTCGCATTTTGTCGGGGTGGTCATGACCCCCCGCAGGGCTTCGGTGTTCCGGCACATCGAGTTTTTGAGATTGTCCGAGCGGCGCTTGCTGGTCATCATTGTCTCCCCTGAGGGCGATGTGCAAAACCGGATTTTGTTCACCGAAACGGACTACTCGCAAAGCCAGCTGATCGAAACCTCCAATTTTCTGAACTCCCACTATGCGGGCATGGCCATTGAGCAAGTGCGCAGCAGGGTTCAGCAAGAACTTGTCAGCTTGCAAACTGAAATTGCCACCCTCATGCAAGCTGCTGTCCAGGTCAGCACCGAAGCGCTGGCAGATGACCAAAACGAAGTCGTGATCGCAGGGGAGCGTAATTTGCTCTCGGTCAGCGACTTTTCCAGTGACATGGGCCATTTGCGCCAGGCATTTGAGCTGTTTGAACAAAAGACGCAGCTGATGCGCTTGCTCGATGTGTCTAGCCAAGCAGAAGGTGTGCGTATCTATATAGGAGGCGAAAGCCAGATCGTCCCCATGCAGGAGTTGTCGGTGGTGAGCTCGCCTTATGAGGTGGATGGCCAAATTGTTGGAACTTTGGGAGTCATAGGCCCCACCCGCATGCCCTACGACCGCATGATCCAGATTGTGAACATTACTTCTCGTTTGGTCAGCAACGCATTAAGCCAGTCCAAGTAAAACACCCCCTCCGTGCCACTACAATCAACGCTTCGGTTGGGGCGTTAGCTCAGTTGGTTAGAGCAGAGGACTCATAAACGATTTTAATACTGTTGTTTATGAAAATTCCTCAATGAAATCAATAGGTTACAGCGCCACAGTTGTCAAAATTTGCTTCCACACCGCTTCCACACTTTGCTGAAAATTTAAGCAGC
>CAMDXR010000145.1 GCA_945877725.1 Limnohabitans sp. Rim8 | reverse complement strand
GCGATGTGCCAAGTTGCCCTTCAGTTTGATCCCGGCTTTGACGCTAGCTCAATTGAGTTGCGCCCCAGCAAAGGTGGCAAATACCTGGGTGTAACGCTTTCCGTCACCGCCACCAGTCGCGAGCAATTGGACAACCTGTACCGTGCCTTGACCTCTCATCCCATGGTCAAAATCGTTCTTTAAGCATGGATGTCCGTTTTTTGGGGCAGGTTGACTACCTGCCCACCTATGAAGCCATGCAGACTTTTACAGCAGGGCGCACAGCTGAAACACCCAATGAACTCTGGATTTGCGAACACCCCCCGGTGTTCACTCAAGGTCTGGCAGGACAAGCGGGGCATTTGTTGATGCCTGGCGACATCCCGGTTGTGCAAACCAACCGGGGCGGACAAGTGACTTTTCATGGCCCAGGGCAAGTCATGGCCTATCCTTTGGTCGATTTGCAGCGCGCTGGCTACTACGTGAAAGAATATGTGTACAAGTTAGAGGAGTCGGTCATCCAGACACTGGCTCACTTTGGGGTTACTGGTCACCGGGTGGCAGGCGCACCGGGCATTTATGTGCGTCTTGATGACCCCTTCAGTCATGCCGCGTGGGTTGGTCCGGCACTGCCAAATGACCCTTTCAAGGGCTTGGGGAAAATCAGCGCCTTGGGTATTAAAGTCAGCCGCCACCGCACTTACCATGGCGCAGCACTGAATGTGGCGATGGACCTGGAGCCCTTCAATCGAATCAATCCTTGTGGTTATGCGGGACTTAAAACCGTAGACCTTTCTACAATTGGAGTTGACGCTTCATGGCATGAAGCTGCACAAGTTTTAGCGGGGCAATTGACCGCTCGACTATGAACTCGGGGTCGAACCCAGACACCCCCTTGCTGAAAGAAAGAAATAAATGAGTACACCCCCAGTTGAACGCCATGTGGTGCGTGAAGTGCAAAGCTTGGAAAACTATGACCCTATGGCTAAGCAAAAAGCCGCCGCCAAACTTTCGCGAATTCCGGTCAAAGTTGAGCAGGCTGAAATCCTCAAAAAACCAGAATGGATCCGCGTCAAGGCAGGTTCACCTACCACCCGTTTTTATGAAATTAAGGACGTGTTGCGCGCCAATAAACTGGTAACGGTCTGCGAAGAGGCCAGCTGCCCAAACATCGGGGAATGCTTTGGCAAGGGCACCGCCACTTTCATGATCATGGGTGACAAATGCACCCGACGTTGCCCGTTTTGCGACGTCGGACATGGCCGCCCTGACCCCCTGGACTTGAACGAACCCGACAATCTGGCCAAAACCATTGCACAGCTCAAGTTGCAATATGTGGTGATTACCAGCGTCGACCGCGACGACCTGCGGGACGGAGGTGCCGGGCACTTTGTGGAATGCATCCGGAAAACTCGCGAACTCTCGCCCGCCACCCAAATCGAGGTGCTTGTGCCCGACTTCAGGGGCAGGGATGACCGCGCATTGGAGATCCTGAAAGCAGCGCCACCCGATGTGATGAACCACAACATGGAAACCGTGCCACGCCTTTATAAAGAGGCTCGCCCGGGTTCTGACTACCAGTTTTCATTGAATTTATTAAAAAAATTCAAGGCACTTTTCCCTAACGTACCCACCAAAAGTGGCCTGATGGTAGGCCTAGGTGAAACCGACGAAGAGATTTTGGACGTCATGCGGGACATGCGCGCCCACAACATAGAAATGCTGACGATTGGTCAGTACCTGGCCCCCAGCAACAGCCATCTGCCCGTGCGCCGCTACGTTCACCCGGACACCTTCAAGATGTTTGAAGCCAAGGCCTATGAAATGGGGTTTTCACATGCTGCGGTGGGCGCCATGGTGCGCTCCAGTTACCACGCAGACCAACAAGCCCATTCGGCCTCTTTAAACCGCTCATAAATCCAGCATTGCCATGTTGGCGGGTTAACTTGGCATCAAAGAGGCCGGGTCATCCGAATCCAGCACCTGACTGGCCCACAAGGCCAGTTTGGCTGTGTCTGATCGCAGCACCTGTTGCTTGACCGACAAAATCTGTGATGGGTGCATGGAGAAGCTGCGCAAACCCAGTCCTAACAACAACCGGGTCATGGTCACATCACCCGCCATCTCGCCGCAAACAGACACTGCTTTTCCTTGTGCAATGCACTCTGAAATGGTGTCAGCCACCAGGCGCAAAACGGCCGGATGAAGAGGGTCGTATAAATGGGCCACAGATTCATCGGCTCGGTCAATGGCAAGGGTGTATTGAATCAGGTCGTTGGTACCGATCGATAAAAAGTCAAAGTGCTTGAGAAATAAGCGCAGAGACAATGCAGCCGCCGGAATTTCAATCATTGCACCCAGATGCACTGGGCCATAAGCGGTACAACGACGGTCAAGCTCAAGGCGA
The DNA here is from genome assembly GCA_945877725.1 of Limnohabitans sp. Rim8. Lineage (GTDB taxonomy): Bacteria > Pseudomonadota > Gammaproteobacteria > Burkholderiales > Burkholderiaceae_C > Limnohabitans_A. The sequence continues at coordinate 5,151 of CAMDXR010000145.1, read as the reverse complement.
GCTTGCTCAACCAAGGCAATAGTTTGGCGAATTTCGCTGCCGTGTGCCAACATGGGAATCAGCAAATTGACTTGTCCATGGGCCGCTGCACGCAAGATGGCACGCAGTTGTGTCAAGAACATTGAGGGGTCGGCCAAACTCCAGCGAATGGCGCGCAAACCCAAAGCCGGATTCAAATGCGCTGCATCATGTCGGGCTTCATCCAGCGGTTTGTCAGCCCCCACATCCACCGTGCGAATGGTCACGGGCAGGCCCTTCATGCCATCGACAGCTTTTCGATAGGCTTCGTACTGTTCGTCTTCTCCAGGCAAATTGCCTTGTCGGCCCATGAACAGAAACTCACTCCGAAACAAGCCAACGCCAACCGCACCTGCCGTGATAGCAGCCTTGGTGTCTTCAGGCATCTCAATGTTGGCAAGCAGCTCAATTTTTTCACCATCGAGCGAAACTGCCGGGGTATGGCGAAGTCTAGAAAGCCGCTCGCGCTCCAAATCGCCTTGGCGCTGCTTAAAGCCATAGTCAGCCAAGATGATGGGCGATGGGTCCACGATGACCACGCCTGCATCGCCATCGATGATGACCCAGTCGTCTTGTTTGACGAGCTGACTGGCACTGCGTGCGCCCACCACGGCAGGTATGTCAAGGCTGCGGGCCACAATAGCGGTGTGGGATGTTTTGCCACCCACGTCGGTGACAAATCCGGTGAAAACACTTTGTTTGAACTGCAACATGTCGGCGGGCGACAAGTCGTGTGCAACCAACACCAAGGGTACATCCATGGTGTCTCCGAGTTGCAACTCTTGTTGTGGGCGTGGCGGCCTGCGCGCCTGCGTGACCAAAGAGCCTGTACCCTTCAGGCCATGTAAAACCCGCTCTGCCACCTGCTCCATGTCCGCTTTACGCTCACGCAAATAAGGGTCTTCCATCTCGTCAAACTGGCGCACGATGATTTCCAACTGGCTGGTCAGCGCCCACTCTGCGTTGTAAAAACGCTCTTCGATCCAGAGCCGAACACCTGAAGCCAACTCCTCGTCTTGCAAAAGCATCAGGTGGACATCGAGCAAGGCCGTGAGTTCATGCGGTGCATCTTTGGGCATGTCTTTTTGCAATCGCTGCAACTCGTCCACCACGGCATCGCGCGCCTTGCTCAGTCGATCAATTTCTTGCTTGACTTGATCGGGCTGAATGAAATAGTGGGCCACGTCAACCCGACTGGACGCCACCAGTACGGCACGCCCAATGGCAATGCCGCGAGCCACGGCCAAGCCATGGATGCTGAAAGTCATGACATCACCTCAGAAGAGATCAGGTCATATCGACTGTTCATGCTCATTCGCCTTCACCAAACTTGTCGGCCATCAGCGCCAACAAGGCTTCAAGTGCTTCTTGGTCGCGTTCGCCACTGGTTTCAATCAGCACTTCACTGCCCAGGCCTGCCGCCAGCATCATCACGCCCATGATGCTTTTGGCATTGATACGCCGCTCGCCTTTGCTGAGCCACACTTCGCACGGAAAACTGCCGGCCAATTTGGTGAGCTTGGCAGAGGCGCGGGCATGTAATCCCAGTTTATTGCTGATGGTCGTTGCGGCTTGAGGCATGTCTCTTTCCTGTTTGATTTTGGGGAGCGGTGCTGCCCACGGGCATCACCCCCTGAGTGCCGCCGGCCAGGGCACGCGCAGCCAATGCCTCTAGGGTTTCATGGCGATAACACACACTGCGCAGCAACATGGGCAAGTTGGCCCCCGCCACCAGCCGGGTTTTTAGTCCATCATTCAGTTGCTGGGCCACATTGCAAGGGGTGGCACCGAACACATCGCTGAGAAGTAAAACTTGAGAACTACCCAATTCAGCCATGGCTTGGCGAGCTTGAGCCAGCGTGTTTTCGGGTGAATCGTCGGGCAGGACGTCCACAGCCATCACGCCCAGCGCGCAGTCGGGGAAGACGTGCAATGCACATTCCCGCAGGGCACTGGCCAGTGGAGCGTGGGCGATGATGAGGATACCGATCATAGGGTCTTCATTATCATGTCTGATCGGGCTTACTGGCCAGGAAATACACCCAAGAGAGGACCGAGCAAAGCGCAAAAACCGCCAATGCAAGCTGATAAGCCATGATTTGCGTCAAACCCATACCGCGCCCTGCATCGACCGCCAGACCGATGCCCCACTGAACAACAAAAATGCCAGCAAAAATAACCAAGTTGTAGGCCGATAAGGCGCGTCCGGCCAAATGCGAAGGGAAAGCCATGCCCACAGCAGGCTGTGCCAGGGCCACAAAAGTGCTGCTCACGCAATAGATTGCCAAACCCGCAGAGGCGGCTGCGCCAATTGAATCGCCCAGCAAGACCAACACGGCCAGGGCCACAAAGCTCAGGGGCAAACCCCAGGCAATCAAGCGCTCAACAGGGACGCCCAACTTTGCCAGGCGAGGCGTGAGCAAACCCCACAACCAAAAAGCCACCAACATGCTCAGGTTGATAACGAACAAGCCTGTAGCAGCCTCTCTGGCCGTCCAGCCTGCCACCTGGGTCATCCAAGGGCCCGCCCATAAGGTCTGAATGGCGACCATTCCGCCGTAACTGAAGAACCCAATGGGTGTCATTCGCCAAAAATAGCGGCTGCGCCATATCAAGCGATAACTCCCGTCGTCATCAACAGGCGGCGGGCTTGTGCCCCCCAAGGCGGGTGCTTGGGTTTGCCACTTGGGAACCACCAAAGCAATCAGCAGCATGGTCAATGCAATCATCACGCCCAACATGACAAACAAGGCGCGCCAGCCCCAAATGGGCATGAGCCACTGCACAGGCAAAGTGGCCGCCAACATTCCCAACGAGCCCGTCATCAACATCCAAGAGTTGGAACGCAGTTGGATGCTGGCATCAAACCAGCGCCGATACCCCGTTAAGGGGGCCATCAGGCAGGCGCTAACCCCCATACCGCACAAAACACGAGCTGCCAGCAGCCCTTGGAAGCTGTCCGCCCATGAAAATGCAAGGCATCCCAGGACGGCAAATGTTAAGAAAGCAAGAATGACCTTTTTCGGTCCATGTTGGTCCAGCCAACGTCCCAAAGGCAATTGAGTCAGTGAAAACCCTAAAAAATAGCCGCCAGCCAACAAACCCAGATCCTGCGCGCTCAGGCTGAATTCGGTGGTCAATGTCGGAGATAAAGTGGCGGTAATGGCTCGCACTAAGGCAGAGAAAAAATAAGCCAATGCGAATGCCAAAAAAACCACCACGGCTGTACGGCGCGGCAAATGCTCTGGATTTGCCGATGGAATGGGGGTCATGGCTTCAGGCCTTCAAACAGTGTGTTAGCCATATCTGGCGAAATTTTCCGGTCGTACAGCACCGCATGCACGAGTCGCACGCGGTCGCCCTCTGCCACCGCCCCCCAAGCCGCTTCCATCGCTATCGCCTCGCCGTCTGGTCGCAAGCCCTTGGCCTGAATCCGTACAGACCCAGTCAAAGGCAATTGCCCTGGCCGATGCCACAACTGTATTTCTTTGTCCAACAAAGGCCGGGCTACCCGCGCATTGTCCAGGGTGGCTTTTTGCCAACCCGCCAATACCGCATTGGCATCGGACCCCGCCTGCAAGGCTGCGGTCATGACCGCGACGATGGCGGTGCCGCTTTCGCAGCCCGCCACCTGCAAGTCCACCGGCACACCCCCCAGCGGGACCGAGCGAGTGGTTCTGTCTGGCTTACAAGGCAATTGCGCTTTTAGGGCAGTGCCTTCAAAAGTGACCTCCCGCCAATTCTGTTCAGGACTGCAGGCGCTTAATGTCAGGCCAAAAATCAGGCTGGCCATGACGGCCGTTTTTTGAGTTCGCATAGGGTGATTATCCTGATCAGCGGGAAAGTGGGTTTTTCGCGACAATTGCCCCATGAATTCACTCAACGGCATCCGTGTTCTTGATCTCTCCCGCGTTTTGGCTGGCCCTTGGTGCACGCAGACCCTTGCTGACCTGGGCGCTGACGTCATCAAAATTGAGCGCCCTGGAGTCGGGGACGATACCCGTACCTGGGGCCCTCCTTTTCTAAAGAACGCCGAAGGCAAAGATACAGCTGAATCGGCCTACTATTTAGGTGCCAATCGAAATAAAAGGTCTGTGACTTGTGATATTTCCCAACTTGAAGGCCAAATGCTGATTCGTGAGTTGGTCAAGCACTGCGATGTGTTTGTTGAAAATTTCAAGGTCGGTGACATGGTCCGCTATGGCCTGGATTACGCCAGTCTGATGGCGATTAATCCAAAACTGGTTTATTGCAGCGTGACCGGCTTTGGACAAACCGGACCTTACAGGGACCGGGCGGGCTACGATTACGCGATACAAGGCATCGGCGGACTGATGAGCGTGACCGGTGAGCGTGATGACTTGGGGGGTGGCCCCCAAAAAGTCGGGGTCGCCGTGGCTGATTTATTCACCGGCATGTACGCCACTGTGGCTATTTTGGCGGCGCTGAGACATGCAGAACGGACAGGCGAAGGCCAACAAGTGGACATGGCATTGCTGGACACACAGGTGGCGATGTTGGCCAATTTGGGCTCAAACTATTTGGTCAGCGGTAAGGTACCGGCTCGCGCAGGCAATGCCCATCAAAATATTGTCCCCTACCAAGTGTTTGAAGTCATGCCCCCCGAAGGCTCCCCTTCTGGCACGCGTGATCACCTCATTTTGGCCGTAGGTAATGATGGTCAATTCGCCAAATTTTGCGCTGTCGCGGGTTGTCCAGAATTGGCGCTCAATCCTCTTTACGCATTGAACGCTGATCGGGTTCGCCACCGGGCTGAACTGATCCCCTTGCTTGAGTCACTGATGAAAACACGCACCAAGGCCGATTGGTTGCCCGCCCTAGAGGCTGCAAAAGTTCCTTGTGGTGCCATCAATTCCTTGGGTGAGGTTTTCGCAGACCCCCAAGTCCTAGAGCGCAACATGGTCAGCCATTGGCCACACCCTGTTGAACCGGGTTTACGACTCGTTGCCAGCCCCATCAAAATGAGCCGAACTCCGGTCCGGCAAGATCTGCCTCCCCCCATGCTGGGGCAGCACACCTCCGAGGTTTTGTCTGAAATTTTGGGTTTGCCCATGGATCAACAAACGCTCTTGCGCACCAAAGGAGTCATTGAATGAGCCACTTTTTGCTGGT
>CAMDXR010000144.1 GCA_945877725.1 Limnohabitans sp. Rim8 | reverse complement strand
ATTGGTTGAATGGGTCACTGTCGTGGGCCAGCAAGATCAGCAGGTCGTCGGGCGACAAACCGTCTTCAAGTACCACGGGTGCGCTGAAACCATGCAGCAAAGACGGTACGGGTGCGCTGTCCACATTGACAAAGGTGTAACTGGCGCCGGCTTGTGTCAGCACCAGGGTGTATTGCTTCAGTGGACGGGCGTCGGTTGATGTTTCTGTTGAATTTGTTACATCCGTCAGGCCAGCTATTCGCAAGGGCAAGGCTTGACCGTTGCGGTCTAACAGGCCCAGGGTCACAGGGATGACATAGGGTTCTTTGTGCGCTTGGTCAGGCGTGGCCGGACAGGTTTGGCTCAGGGTCAGGGTGTAGCTTTTTTCTTCGGCGTTGTATTCGCCGTGTGCTTGCAGGCGGGGCGTACCCGCTTGGCTGTACCAGCGCTTAAAGGCCACAAGGTTTTGTGCCAAAGGCGATGTCGGGTTGGCATCTGCAATGGCTTGCGCAAAGTCGTCGCAGGTCACGGCTTGGCCATCGTGCCGCTCAAAGTAAAGCTTCATGCCCTTGGCAAAACCGTCGCGACCTTGCAGGTCGGCAGGGGTGGCCACCAAGGTTTGCATCATGCGAACGACTTCAGAGCCCTTTTCGTAAATGGTGACGGTGTAGAAGTTGTTGATCTCGACATAACTGTCCGGGCGCACCGGGTGGGCCATGGGTCCTGCGTCTTCGGCAAACTGAACAGTGCGCAACACGCGAACGTCCTCGATGCGTTTGACGGCGCGGGCGCTGGGGTCGCCCGCCATGTCCTGGCTGAATTCTTGGTCACGGAAAACAGTCAGGCCTTCCTTCAGAGAAAGCTGGAACCAATCACGGCAGGTGATGCGGTTGCCCGTCCAGTTGTGGAAATACTCGTGGCCAACAACACTTTCAATGTTGCCAAAATCCATGTCTGTGGCCGTGGCCGGGTTGGCCAGCACGTACTTGGTGTTGAAGATATTCAGGCCCTTGTTTTCCATGGCGCCCATGTTGAAGTCGCTGGTGGCGACGATCATGAAGCGTTCCAGATCCAGGGGCAGGCCAAAGCGGGCTTCATCCCAAGCCACACTGGCCATCAGGGAGTTCATGGCGTGTTCGGTTTTGTCCAGATCGCCGGGTCGCACGAAAACCTGCAACAAGTGTTCTTTGCCCGAGCGGCTCACGATGCGCTGTTCCCGCGCAACCAACTGACCCGCCACCAAGGCAAACAAGTAGCAGGGCTTTTTGTGGGGGTCGACCCATTTGGCAAAGTGGCGTCCGTCATCCAAGTTGCCTTGTTCTACCAAGTTGCCGTTGCTCAGCAAAACCGGGTATTTGGCTTTGTCGGCACGCAAGGTGACGGTGTAGCTGGCCATCACGTCCGGGCGGTCTAGGAAGTAGGTGATGCGGCGGAAGCCTTCTGCCTCGCACTGTGTGAAAAACGAGTCGTTGCTGACATACAAACCCATGAGTTGGGTGTTTTTCTCGGGATTGCAGGTGCTGAAAATTTCCAGATCAAAAGGCTCCGGGCCTTCGGGCAGGTTTTCTAGGACCAGTTGGTTGCCGTCCATTTTGAAAGACGTGCCGCCCCCATTGACCACCACGCGGGCCAGGTTAAGGTCTTCGCCATCCAAACGCAGGGCTTGGGCTGCCACATCGGGGTTGCGGCGCAGCCTCATTTTGTTCAAGACCCGGGTTTTGGTCGGGTCGAGGTCAAACGTCAAATCGACGGTGTCGATCCAGAAAGCCGGGGCGGTATAAGCCTCCCGACGAATCGCGGTGGGTTGTCCTTCACGCATCACTAACTCCGTATTGTTTTGAGGGTCTGACAGGGTCAGAGACCCTGTTTCAGTGAGGCTTCGATGAACGCATCAAGGTCGCCATCGAGCACTTTTTGGGTGGCCGAAATTTCGACGTTGGTACGCAAATCCTTGATGCGGCTGTTGTCCAGCACGTAACTGCGGATCTGATGACCCCAGCCTACATCGGTCTTGGTGTCTTCCAGCTTTTGTTGTTCTTCCATGCGTTTGCGCATTTCGAAATCGTACAGGCGCGAGCGAAGTCGTTGCCAAGCCACATCGCGGTTACTGTGCTGGCTGCGACCGTCTTGGCATTGCACCACGATACCGGTCGGGATGTGCGTCAGTCGCACGGCCGAGTCGGTTTTGTTGATGTGCTGCCCGCCTGCACCACTGGCGCGGAAGGTGTCGGTGCGCACATCGGACGGGTTGATGTCAATCTGGATCGAATCGTCGATCTCGGGGTAGACAAACAACGAGGCAAAAGAAGTGTGTCGGCCACCTGAAGAGTCAAACGGGCTTTTGCGCACCAGACGGTGAACGCCTGTTTCGGTGCGCAGCAAGCCATAGGCGTATTCACCCTCAATTTTGATGGTGGCGCCTTTAATGCCCGCAGTGTCGCCCGGGGTTTCTTCTTCAACGGTGGCCTTGAAGCCTTTGCGTTCGGCGTATTTGAGGTATTGGCGCAGCAACATGCTGGCCCAATCACAAGCTTCCGTACCGCCTGCGCCTGCCTGGATGTCGACAAAACAGTTCAAAGGGTCGGCCTCGTGGCGGAACATGCGACGGAATTCAAGGTCTTCGACCAAGCGGGCGAGCTTGGCCGCTTCGGCCTCAATCGTCATCAGGCCATCGTCATCGCCTTCTTCCTTGCTCATTTCGAAGAGCTCAAGGTTGTCAGCCAGTTCGCTGGTCAGGCTGGAGATGGTGACCACCACGCCGTCGAGGGCTTTTTTCTCTTTGCCCAATTCTTGGGCTTTCTTGGGGTCGTTCCAGACCGAGGGGTCTTCGAGTGATGCGTTGACGGTTCTCAGTCGTTCAGATTTGGCATCGTAGTCAAAGATACCCCCGTAAATCCTGCGTACGCGCAGTCAGGTCTGTGAGTGATGCGCCGATTTGATTGATGTGTTCTGCGTCCATGGGGAAAGTGTCCGGTTCGGTAAACCGCGCATTTTCTCATGAGTTGACACCGTCTGGCGCGGCCTGTACCGATCAAAAGCTGCGTCCGTACGAGAACATCAGGCCAGCGGTCCCCAGCAACTTGATTTGAACCGAGTCGTGTTGGTTCAATTTGTAGCCAAAGGCGGGGATCACGGCGATCGAAAGTCCTTTGTAGTTGAGGGGAACCTTGTTTTCATAGGGCGCAACATAGCCATACATCAGCCCCCCCGTTACTTTGACGAACAGCTTGGGCACGCCCAACAGATTGTTGTACTGCTGACCGGCATAGACATACACCGAGGGTTGACCAAATGAGTTGTTGAAAAAGCTGATGCCGCACAAGCGGTCTCCCGGCAGTTGTTCGTCTATGGCCACCAAAACCACTTTTTTGTGCGCTGGATTCTGGCTCCAGTGGTGGGTGTAGGGGGAGAAGGTGAATTCTCCTCTGTGGGTGGGCTCGGGAGCCCCTTGGGCTGCCAAAAAGTCTGGGCAGTAGCGTTTGGCCCCATCGGCGTGTGCCAACGAAAAAAGTGCCGATAGCGCCACGGCCAGGCAGCAATGTCGAAAGCGAAGGGTTTGCATGGGGCGCAACTTTAAAAATGAATTCAGCGGGATTCTAGGGCCGTTTAATTGACGAACTTTTCAATCAATTCGGCCAAAGTTTGGGGTTGATCGTGGTGCAACATATGGCCTGCATCCTGAATGACGGCGTTTTCAAGGCTGGCAATCACTTTCAAACGTTCGTGAAATTCGGCCAAGGTGAACTTGCCCTTCCACCACTGGCTCAGCGAATCATCTGAGGCCTGAACAGCCAGCACGGGGGCTGAGATGCGGCGGTACATTTCCAGCGTTTCCTCGACATGAAACAGATACGGGTTGATGACTTTGTGTGCGGCGTCTCCCAAAATGTGCCACTGCCCTTGGCTGTCCGGGCGAGCCCAATGCTGCGCTAGCCAATGGGCTTTGTCTGGCCCCAGACGCGGGTTGGTTTTCATCAGCCGGGCGGCCACCGCAGCTGAGTCGGCATAGGGCTTGAGATCATTTTTGCCCTCGCGATGGTCTTTAAGTTGGTCCAACCACTCGCCCATGCGGCCGGGAGCTTGCGAAGGCCGGGTGGCGGCCAGGCCAAAACCCTCCAGGTTGACCAGTCTGCGGATGCGTTCGGGGCGCGAACCTGCGTAAAGCATGACCGCGTTGCCTCCCATGCTGTGGCCCACCAGGTCAATGCTTTGTTGGGGGTAAAGGGTGTCAAGCAGGGTGTCCAGGTCGGCCAGATAGTCCGGGAACCAATAACAGTCGGTGCTCGGTGTCTCGGTCTGCCCAAAGCCTCGCCAGTCCATGGCGATGATGGGGCGTTGCTGCACAAAGGCTTCGCTCAAGGCATCCACCATGAATTGCCAGGAGGCCGCCACATCCATCCAGCCGTGTGCCAAAACCAGCGGGGTGGCCCCCGGTAACGGTGTGCCCCATTGGCGGACGTGGTAACGGCAACCGCGCAGCGGCACCCAAAAGCTTTGTGATTCACGTAGAACTTGGTACATACTTTCAATCATAAGGAGACATCCAATGAGCGTCAGTCGCACCCAGGACCGCCTCGCAAAGGCGCACAACAAAACTCAAAGCAAGCAGTTTACAGACCGTTATCCGGCCATTCACCAGAACTTTGGCTGGAAGATACCCCGTTATTTCAACATGGCCCAGGCCTGTTGCGGCCAGTGGGCGGCCCAGCCAGACACCGCCAAACGCCAGGCCATAAGGGAGCATGTGGCAGGGCAGGGTTTGGGGCGCAGTTGGACATTTGGCCAGTTACAGCAAGACGCCAACCGCCTGAGCCGGGTGTTGCGTGGGCAAGGTGTGCAGCGGGGGGATCGGGTGGCCATTGTCATGCCGCAGCGCTACGAAACGGCCGTGGCTTACATGGCGGTGCTTCAAATGGGTGCGGTGGCCATGCCCTTGTCGATGCTTTTTGGCCCCGAGGCCCTGTCTTTTAGGGTCAACGACAGCCAAGCCCGCGTGGCGGTGTGTGACGAATCCACCCTCGAGGCCTTGCAACAAGCCCGTCGCGAATGCCCGGGCTTGCAAATTTTGATCGGTGTGGGCCAAGCCGCTGCCATGGCAGATTTGGACTACGCCCAGGCTTGCCAGGCCTCTTTGCCGACTTTTAAACAAGTGGCCACTTTGGCCGAAGACCCGGCCGTGCTCATCTATACCAGTGGCACCACCGGCAACCCCAAGGGGGCCTTGATTCCCCAACGGGCCTTGATCGGGAACCTCACGGGCTTTGTTTGCAGCCAGAACTGGTTCGGTTTTAACCCGGATCGGGCCGATCGCCCGTCCCGGGCAGTGTTCTGGTCGCCCGCTGACTGGGCCTGGACCGGAGGGCTGATGGATGCTTTGTTGCCCACGCTTTATTTTGGCCGTCCTATAGTGGCTTTCAACGGTCGTTTCTCGCCTGAAGTCGCTTTCGAGATTTTGCAAAGCCATTCAGTGACCCACACCTTTTTGTTCCCAACAGCGCTCAAGGCCATGATGAAAGCCGTGCCGGATGTGAAGTCCCGCTACAACCTTAAGCTGCAAGCCATGATGAGTGCTGGAGAGGCTGTGGGGGATGCGGTGTTCGATTACTGCCAAAAGCAGTTGGGCATCACCGTGAACGAAATGTTTGGCCAGACCGAGATCAACTATGTGGTGGGCAACTGCGCCCGTCTTTGGCCAGCCAAACCCGGCAGCATGGGCAAGGGCTATCCGGGACATCAGGTTGCGGTGATTGACGAAGAAGGGCGCGTGTGCCCCCCGGGCACACCTGGCGAGGTGGCCGTCAACCGGCTGGACGTGCACGGGCAACCCGACCCGGTGTTTTTTTTGGGTTATTGGAACAACCCCAAAGCCACCCAAGCAAAATACACGGGCCATTGGTGCCGTACGGGCGACATGGCGGTAGCCGACCCGGAGGGCTATCTTTGGTACCAGGGGCGCACGGATGACATGTTCAAAGCGGCAGGCTACCGCATTGGCCCGGGCGAGATCGAAAACTGTCTGGTCAAACACCCGGCAGTGGCCAATGCTGCGGTGGTGCCCAAACCCGACGCGGACAGGGGCGCGCTGGTCAAGGCTTACGTGGTGATGTCGCCCGATTGGCAAAGCCGCAGACCCACAGGGCCCGAACAAACCGCCTTTGATGACGAGGTTCGCCGTGAACTGCAGGCGCATGTCCGGGGTTTACTGGCCCCCTATGAGTACCCCAAAGAAATTGAATTCATTGGGCAACTGCCCATGACCACCACCGGAAAAGTGCAACGTCGGGTTTTGCGATTGCAGGAAGAGGCCCGTGCGGCCGGGCAAACCCCAACGACTGTGGCGTGACAAAATAAGCGTTCGGTCAATCACTTTTACCCCCTCCAAAAAAAATGCCCGGGGCGTCACGCCCTGCAATCGTCGATTCAAAAAATAATCACACCATGAAACTCGTTCAGCTCGGACAGTCTGATTTGCAAGTGACCCCCATCTGCATGGGCACCATGACCTTTGGTGAGCAAGTCAATGAGGCAGACTCGCACACCATTTTGGACCGATCCCTCGAAGCCGGTATCAATTTCATAGACACCGCCGAGATGTATGCCGTGCCGGCCAAGGCAGCCACTTTTGGTTTCACAGAAACCTACATTGGCAACTGGTTTGCCAAAAACCCCGGCGTTCGTCAGAAACTGGTGCTGGCCACCAAGGTGGCTGGGCCATCGCGTGGCATGCCTTGGGTTCGAGAGGGCACTGGCATGACGCCCGAAGACATCGTGAATTCTTGCGAGGCCAGTTTGCGCCGACTGCAGACCGATGTGATCGATCTGTACCAGATTCATTGGCCGGCTCGCAATTTGCCCGCGCTGGGCATCACCTACTTTGATCCCAGCAAGGACAGGCCCACCACTTCGATTCATGAGCAACTGGAGGCGCTGGGCAAATTGGTCAAGGACGGCAAAATTCGACACATCGGTTTGTCGAATGAGACACCGTATGGCGTGCACGAATTTGTGCGCTTGGCTGAGCAACATGGCTTGCCCCGGGTGCAAACGGTACAAAACCCCTACAGTTTGGTGAACAGGATTTATGACAATGGGCTGGACGAAACCTGTCACAGACTCAATGTGTCGCTGATGGCTTACTCCCCGTTGGGTTTCGGGATATTGACAGGCAAATACGACGAACTCGACCTGACCGGCCCCCTGATTCCCGATGGCGGTCGCATTGCCCGTTACGACTCGGTACGCAAACAGCGCTGGGGGCGTCCCGATTCAGTCAGGGCCGCTCGTCGCTACAACCAACTGGCGCGTGACAACGGTTTGACGCCCACGCAGATGGCGCTGGCATTTTGTTACCACCGCTGGAATGTGACGAGCACCATTGTCGGCGTGACCTCGGTGGCGCAATTGAACGAGAATCTGGCGGCTTGGTCTACCGTGTTACCAGCCGATGTGCTGAAGGCGATTGACGCGATTCGTTGGGATATTCGCGATCCGTCTCAGTAAAGTCGATACAGGCACATGGCCAAAAAGGACAAAGTCAGTGAAACCCCGGCCACCGCGCTGCTGCGTCAGCAGGGGGTGAGTTT
>CAMDXR010000143.1 GCA_945877725.1 Limnohabitans sp. Rim8 | reverse complement strand
AATAAACGTGAATCCAAGGACATGGTCGATGCCTTTTTCGACCTGCTGGTCGATCAATTGATCTCTGGCAAAGATGTCAAAATTTCCGGTTTTGGCAATTTTCAGTTGCGAACCAAGGCCGCCCGCCCGGGACGGAATCCTCGCACCGGAGAGTTGATTCCTATTGATGCACGTCGTGTTGCCACCTTTCATGCCAGCCATAAACTCAAGGCTTTGATTCAAGGCGACACCGACGAAGACGATGGCGTGGAGACCGTCGGACGCTGAAATCAATTCAAAGGGAGTCGGGCATGTTGTTCAAATTCAAATCCAAGGCCTGCGCTGATCTGATCATGCTGGACGCCGATGCCCGTCGCTTACTCAAAATCATGCTGGGAAATGACCCTGTAAAAGGAATTGTTTTAAGCCATGATTTGCCTAAAGTCATTGCCATCCTCGAGCAGGCGGTGGCCTTGGATGAGGCAGAGCGAAAAAATCGTCAAGAACAAGCCCAAAATCGCGTTGCACCGGAAGATGAGGCCTCGCGGCCACAAAACGCGGTGAGTTTGTCCCAAAGAGCCGCCCCGATGCTCAAACTCTTGAGGCGCTCCCTGGCCGAAGAATCCGACGTGGTCTGGGGCGTCTAAGTCGATACCCTAGCAGGGCAACAGCCCTGTATTGGCTGCCCCGGTTATAAGATTTCCGACCTTAGCGGGTAAAAATGGCCGCGTTCAATTTGTAGCCGGGCTTGATTTGGCGCTTGGCAAACCACCCCACATTCATTTCCAAAACATAGCGGACGGGCTTCTCCGAGCAGTGAGAGTCGTCGCTTTGGGGCTTCATATCGGCCAAGTTGACAATGGTCCCGTCGTCGGCCAAAAACGCTGCCGTCAAAGGTATCAAGGTATTTCGCATCCAGAAGCACTGGGTACTGGCTTGCTCAAAAACAAAAAGCATGCCCTCATGCTGCGGCATTTCTTTGCGCCACATCAGGCCAATTTGCCGTTGTTCAGGGGTTTGAGCCAGCTGGACATCCAGCACATGCATGCCGGCCGTGAGCTTGGCGCGCGGCAATTGAAGCTGCGGCCCCGACTGTGCCATGACTGAAAAAACCACCATCGAAGCCCAGAAGGCGCAGGCGTGGCGCAGTTTGAACCAGCGGATGGGGGCAGAAAAAACAGCGGCGATCATGGGCTAAAGCACTCGGGTCTTGTTGCAAACCCTGCAAGGATAACCTGACGCAATCAGTTCTTGCAGACGCATGACCCGCCGTAAAGGCCGAGTTTATTCATGGGGAGGCTGAGAATTCAGCTGTTCGGAGGCAGATTCGGGTGTGGAAAGCCCGTTTTCGGCCCGTATGTTGGCCGCCATCAGGCCTTTATTGCCTTGGGTGAGATCAAAAGTGACCCTCGCGCCTTCTTTCAGGCTTTTGAAGCCCTCGGATTGAATGGCGGAAAAGTGGGCAAAAGCGTCAGGGCCGCCCCCATCGGGCTCGATAAACCCAAAACCCTTGGCGTCGTTAAACCATTTGACTTTACCAGTGGGCATGCGATGTCTCCGGTTTTTTATAAGTTTGATACGTACTTATCAGTTTTGTCAATGTGCGGTTTTCCCCGATGCTTGACTTTTTACCTCGCCATTTAAGACTTTTGTGACAGGCCTCCGCAAGATGGGCCAAACCGTCTATAGAATGAAATAATGGCAACGAAAAAACCCGCAATTCCCACGCTGCCGACCGTGTCCCCCCGAGCGCCCGATGGTGGCGAATCGGTGGTGCTGGAACGCCGCGCACAGAAAATTGAACCGCCCCAGATGTATCAGGTGGCGATGCTGAACGATGACTACACGCCCATGGAGTTCGTGGTGATGGTGATTCAGGAATTTTTCAGCAAAGACCGCGAAGCAGCGACCCAAATCATGCTCAAGATCCATCTCGATGGCAAAGGCATCTGCGGGGTTTACTCCCGCGATGTGGCGGCCACCAAGGTGGACCAAGTGCTGGATGCGGCCAAACAGGCCGGTCATCCACTGCAATGTGTCAGTGAACCTATTGAATAGTGGGTTTAATCCCCCACTTCATCTCTATCTTTATCAGCAAGGCAAAAAGGAAATCACATGATTGCCCAAGAATTGGAAGTCAGCTTGCACATGGCCTTTGTTGAGGCCCGGCAGCAACGCCATGAATTCATCACGGTTGAGCACTTGCTGTTGGCCCTGTTGGACAACCCCAGCGCCGCAGAAGTCCTGCGTGCCTGTGCCGCCAACATGGATGATTTGCGCAAAGCCTTGAGCAATTTCATCAAGGACAACACCCCGCAGGTTGCCGGGGCCGAAGAGGTGGACACCCAGCCCACCTTGGGTTTTCAGCGTGTCATACAGCGCGCCATCATGCATGTGCAATCCACAGGCAGTGGCAAAAAAGAAGTCACCGGGGCCAATGTTCTGGTGGCGATTTTTGGCGAAAAAGACTCACACGCGGTGTATTACTTGCACCAGCAAGGCATCACGCGCCTCGATGTGGTGAATTTCATTGCCCACGGCATTCGCAAGAGCGACCCGCCAGAGGCCACCAAATCTGCCGAAAACCCCGCCAGCAACGAAGGCGAAGAGGGTGGTGGTGGCGGTGAACGCAACGAAAAAGCGTCGCCACTCGAGCAGTTCACCAACAACCTGAACCAAGCCGCCAAAGAGGGCAAGATCGATCCGCTTATCGGCCGCGAGTACGAAGTGGAGCGAACCATTCAGATCCTGTGCCGTCGCCGCAAAAACAACCCGCTGCTGGTGGGTGAAGCCGGCGTGGGCAAAACCGCCATTGCCGAGGGTTTGGCCTGGCGCATCACGCAGGGTACCGTGCCCGAAATTCTGGCGCAGGCCAATGTTTATTCGCTGGACATGGGCGCTTTGTTGGCGGGAACCAAGTACCGGGGCGATTTTGAGCAACGCCTGAAGGGTGTTCTCAAGTCGCTCAAAGACAAGCCCAATGCCATTTTGTTCATTGACGAAATCCACACCCTGATCGGTGCGGGGGCGGCCTCTGGCGGCACGCTGGACGCGTCTAACCTGCTCAAACCGGCTTTGTCGAGTGGTCAACTCAAGTGCATTGGCGCGACCACTTTCACCGAGTACCGGGGCATTTTCGAAAAAGACGCTGCGCTCAGCCGCCGTTTCCAGAAGGTGGACGTGGTGGAGCCGACCGTGGCTGAAACAGTGGACATCCTGAAAGGCCTCAAGAGCCGATTTGAAGACCACCACAGCGTCAAATACACGGTTGCCGCCTTGCAGGCTGCTGCAGAGTTGTCGGCCAAGTTCATCAACGACCGCCAATTGCCCGACAAGGCGATCGACGTGATTGATGAGGCCGGCGCTGCCCAGCGGATCATGGTGGCTTCTAAGCGCAAAAAGACCATCGGCAAGGCCGAAATCGAAGACATCGTGGCCAAAATTGCCCGCATTCCGCCGGCCAATGTGTCCAACGACGATCGCAGCAAACTGCAGACCATAGAGCGCGATCTGAAGTCTGTGGTGTTTGGTCAGGACAAAGCCCTGGAAGTGTTGGCCTCGGCCGTCAAAATGGCCCGCTCGGGCCTGGGCAAGACCGACAAGCCGATTGGCTCCTTCTTGTTCAGTGGCCCCACAGGCGTTGGCAAAACCGAAGCCGCCAAACAGCTGGCCTATATTTTGGGCATTGAGCTCATCCGCTTTGACATGTCCGAGTACATGGAGCGACACGCCGTGAGTCGCCTGATTGGTGCGCCTCCGGGTTATGTGGGTTTTGACCAAGGCGGCTTGCTGACCGAGGCCGTGACCAAAAAGCCACACTGCGTACTGCTGCTCGATGAGATCGAAAAAGCCCATCCGGACATCTTCAACGTGTTGTTGCAGGTCATGGACCATGGCACCCTGACAGACAACAACGGGCGCAAGGCCGATTTCCGCAACGTCATCATCATCATGACGACCAATGCGGGTGCCGAGACCATGAACAAGGCCACCATCGGGTTCACCAACCCGCGTCAGGCTGGCGACGAAATGGGCGACATCAAACGCCTCTTCACGCCCGAGTTCCGCAACCGCCTCGATGCCATGGTCAGCTTCAAGCCGCTGGATGCCCAAATCATCCTGCGCGTGGTCGACAAGTTCTTGCTGCAACTCGAAACCCAGCTGGCCGAGAAGAAGGTCGAAGTCACCTTCACCGACGCTTTGCGCAAGTTTTTGGGCAAAAAAGGTTTCGATCCCCTCATGGGCGCTCGCCCCATGCAGCGTCTGATTCAGGACACGATCCGCAAGGCTTTGGCCGACGAGTTGTTGTTCGGCAGATTGATCGATGGCGGCCGTTTGACAGTGGACATCGACGACAAAGACGAGGTGTTGCTGGACATCACGCCCAACCCGAAGAAGGAAAGCCGCACTTCCCGCTCCGAGCCCACCGAGCCTGAAGAGGCCACGGCCAACTGACTTTGGGGCGGCTTATGCCGCTATCCGCTATGTTGCGCACATAAAAAAGAGGCCTCCACGGGCCTCTTTTTTTGGTATCAGGTCCCGGTCAAGCCGAGCACAGAAGCGTCATTCGTTCACCATGACCAGTTTACCCATCACGCTGCGTGAACCCATCAAGGCGTAAGCCGACTTCAAGTCGGGCATGGGCAAGCTGCGGTCAATCACGGGTTTGATTTTGCCCTCGGCATACCACTTGACCAGCGCTGCCATCGTGGCTGCGTTGGCTTGGGGTTCGCGTTTTACGTAATCGCCCCAGAAGACGCCCACCAGTGAAGCGCCCTTGAGCAACATCAGGTTCAGGGGCAGGGCAGGGATCGGCCCCCCCGCAAAGCCCACCACCAAGTAGCGACCGCGCCAGGCAATGGAGCGGAAAGCAGGTTCTGCCAAATCGCCGCCGACAGGGTCATAAATGACATCGGGGCCCTTGTTGTCGGTGAGTGTTTTAAGGGCCTCACGCAAATTTTCACGGCTGTAGTTGATCGTGGCGTCGGCCCCCAAAGTGGAGCAGAGTGCGCACTTTTCATCGGTCGAAGCGGCCGCAATCACCTTAGCTCCGGCAGCTTTGGCGATCTGTATGGCCGCTGTGCCCACCCCGCCTGCTGCGCCCAAAACCAGCACGGTTTCCCCGGCTTTCAGGGCTGCACGGTCCAGCAAAGCGTGGTGCGAGGTGGCATAAGTCATGATGAAAGCTGCGCCATCCACCGTCGAGAACCCCTCGGGCAAAGGCAGGCACAGCTTGGCTGGTGCAAGGGCATGGGTGCCAAACCCACCGGTTCCGGTGAGGCAGGCCACGGCTTGGCCGGGCTTGAGGTGGTTGACCCCTTCGCCAAGGGCTTGCACCACCCCTGCAAACTCGGAGCCAGGCACAAAAGGCAATTCCGGCTTCATCTGGTATTTGTTTTGAACAATCAGCAGATCGGGGAAGTTCAGGCTGGCGGCTTGAATTTTGATCAACACTTGACCGGGCCCAGGGGTGGGCGTGGGCAGTTCTTTCCAAGTCAGCGCTTCGACCCCTGTGGGGTTCTCGCAAAGCCAAGCGTGCATTCAGTTTCTCCTTGAGGTGTGCGTCATGTGATGGCCTGCATCTTAGGCAGTCTGATGTGACCCGTCATGTCCCCACAGCGACCAATTTTGTTGGGTTCAAATGTCTTTTGTCGTCAGGGCGGCAACCTACAATCAGCCTATTAAAACGGGTACAGCATGAAAATTCTTATTTCCAACGACGATGGTTTCCGGGCAGAAGGCATTGTGGCCTTGTTTGAGGCCCTCAAAAGCATTGCCGATGTGGAAGTGGTGGCCCCCGAGCACAACAACAGCGCCAAATCCAACGCTTTAACGCTGCACACGCCCTTGTATGTGAACCGTGCCGACAATGGCTTCAGATATGTCAATGGCACCCCTGCCGACTGTGTGCACATTGCCCTGACGGGTTTGTTGGGTTATCGGCCAGACTTGGTGATTTCCGGCATCAACAACGGGGCCAACATGGGCGACGACACCCTTTATTCGGGCACGGTGGGTGCGGCCATGGAAGGCTATTTGTTTGGAATTCCCGCCATGGCCGTCTCTCAAATGGAAAAAGGCTGGGCACACCTGGACGCTGCAGCGGCCAAGGTCAAAGAACTGGTGTTGCAAATGCAGGCCGAAAACACCTTGCTGACACGTCCATGGTTGCTGAACATCAACGTGCCTAATTTGCCCTTGGACCAAATCAAGTCCGCCAAACTGTGTCGCCTGGGACGCCGCCATGCCGCTGAACCCGTGATCACGCAAGTTGACCCCCGAGGCCAGACCATGTACTGGATTGGCAATGCCGGGGCCGCCATGGACGACAGCGAGGGCACAGATTTTCATGCCGCTGGTTTGGGGCATATGGTGGTGACCCCCCTCAAGGTCGACCTGACCGAGCACGACCAACTCAGGCATTGGGATCAAACATTGGCCCGTTTGTCTCAGCAGGCCCCCGCATGAGCCAACGCCCCGGCTTCCCGATCAAATTGTCCAATACGGGCGCGGGAACGGGCGCGGGCAAGGGCACGGCCACGGCGCGCAAAGTGCCTGCTGGCGCAACAGCCCCGGCGGTCCAGAAACCGGCGGGAACCCAGCCCAAGGCGGCCAGTGCACAGGTTTCTGGTTTGGGCCTCGATTCTGGGGCGGTGCGCGCGCGCATGGTGCGCAAACTGGCCGAACAAGGCGTCAAAGACCCCCGTGTTCTGGACGCTATGGGCCGGGTTGAGCGGCATTGTTTTGTCGAAACTGCGTTGGCCAATCAGGCCTACGAAGACACCAGTTTGCCCATCGGTTTGGGGCAAACCATCTCCAAACCCAATGTGGTGGCCCGAATGATCGAGTTGCTCTGTCAGGATGTGCCGGGCAAGTTGGGCCGAATTCTGGAGATCGGGACCGGTTGTGGTTACCAAGCTGCCGTCTTAAGTCATGTCGCCACCGAGGTCTACAGCATTGAACGCTTGCGGGGGCTGCACGAAAAAGCCAGAACCCATTTACGCCCTTTTAAGCTGCACAACGTGCACTTGATCTTTGGCGACGGCATGCTGGGTTATCCGAAGGGCGCGCCCTATGCGGGCATTATTTCTGCGGCAGGGGGCGAGAACGTGCCCCAAAGCTGGCTGGATCAACTGGCTGTGGGCGGACGCTTGATCGCCCCCACGGTGACGCCCGCAGGTCACCAAGCGCTGGTGGTGATTCTTAAAACAGCCCAAGGCTTTGATCGTCAAGTTCTTGAAGCTGTGCATTTTGTGCCTCTAAAATCAGGCGTTGCCTGAACCTAAAAGCCCGATGACCCCTTACTTTCGTTTTTCCGCTGTGCCCATGCTGGCCGTCACCTTGGCCGCGGCCTTGTTGACTGCTTGCAGCTCTTCGCCACGCGCACCCGCACCGGTCGAGGACCGTTCTGTCGCTGGCAAATCCCCTGCCGTCGCGGCCTCCAGTTCCCGTCCGGCAAGCACCGAGGTCAGCGCAGCCCCTGTGGCAGAGCTTGCTAAGCCACTGCCTGGAAGCGAAAACGCCGGAAAACCCGGTTATTACACGGTTCAGCGCGGCGATACCCTGACCCGCATTGGCTTGGACAACGGGCAGGGATGGCGTGATCTGGTGCGTTGGAACAATTTGGCCAATCCCGATGTGATTGAAGTGGGCCAAGTGCTGCGCGTGGTGCCGCCAGGTGCTTCGGTGGAAACTTCGGGC
>CAMDXR010000142.1 GCA_945877725.1 Limnohabitans sp. Rim8 | reverse complement strand
CGCTCTTGCAAGCGCTGCCCAGCGCTTTTTCTTTCACAGCCTCTGGATCTACACCATGAACCGCTGCACTTTGGCCCCCATCGGGCGTGCTTTGCTTTGCCTTGACTTCTTCACACCGGTGGAGGCTGCATGAGCAAAAAAGTCTTTATCAAAACCTTTGGCTGCCAGATGAACGAGTACGACTCGGACAAGATGGTCGATGTGTTGGGTGCGGCCCAAGGCTATGAGCCCACACTGGATGTGGACCAAGCCGACTTGATTTTGTTCAACACCTGCTCAGTACGCGAAAAGGCCCAGGAAAAAGTCTTCAGCGATCTGGGGCGGGTACAACACCTGAAAGCCAAGGGCGTGTTGATTGGCGTAGGCGGTTGCGTGGCCAGCCAAGAAGGGGCCGAAATCATCAAACGAGCCCCCTATGTCGACGTGGTGTTCGGGCCTCAAACCCTGCACCGTTTGCCCGAATTGTTGGCCGAGCGTGAACGCAAGCAACGTCCGCAGGTGGACATCAGCTTCCCCGAGATTGAAAAGTTTGACCACCTGCCGCCGGCCAAGGTGGAGGGGGCCACGGCTTTTGTGTCCATCATGGAAGGTTGCAGTAAATATTGCAGCTATTGCGTGGTGCCTTACACCCGTGGCGAAGAAGTCTCACGTCCGTTTGACGATGTGCTGGTTGAGGTGGCCGGGCTGGCCGCTCAGGGCGTAAAAGAAATCACTTTGCTCGGGCAAAACGTAAACGCTTACCGTGGACGCATGGGCGGCAGCACCGTAACCAACAGCACCAGCGCTGTGGAAATAGCAGACTTTGCCTTGCTGCTAGAGTATGTTGCTGACATGCCGGGCATCGAACGAATTCGCTATGTGACCAGCCACCCAAACGAATTTACCCAGCGCCTGATTGACGCCTACGAAAAGATTCCCAAGTTGGTCAGCCACCTGCACTTGCCCGTACAACATGGCTCTGACCGAATTTTGATGGCAATGAAGCGCGGCTACACCGCCATGGAATACAAAAGCACGATCAGAAAGTTGCGGGCCATACGCCCCGACATGTCTCTGAGCAGCGATTTCATTGTGGGCTTCCCAGGTGAGACCGAAGAAGACTTCAACAAAATGATGAAGCTCATCACCGATGTGGGTTTTGACACCAGTTTCAGCTTCATCTTCAGCCCCCGACCCGGTACACCGGCGGCCAACCTGCACGACGACACCCCGCACGAAGTGAAGTTGCGCCGCCTGCACCACCTGCAAGCCACGATTGAAGAGAACGTGCAACGCATTGGCGAAAGCCGCGTGGGTACGGTGCAGCGCATTTTGGTGGAGCGCCCCTCGCGCAAAGACGCCACCGAGCTGGCGGGTCGCACCGAGTGCAACCGGGTGGTCAACTTCCCCGGTGGCCCCAATATGACTCGCCTGATCGGGCAAATGGCGGATGTCCGCATCACGCAAGGCCTGTCACATTCGCTGCGTGGCGAATTGGTCATTGCAGGTTGATCAGGACTCGCGCCCGACTTCGCGTATGTAGCGGCGGTAGTCGCCATGCGGGATGGCTGTGAAGCCGTCCACCGGCCGGTTGAAGAGATAGGTCTGCACGGGCTGCCCCTGCAACGGTCCGCCCGCCACCGTGACCGCCTCGCGCCAGTATTGAGAGGCGGCGCGGTCACCGGGCACCACGCCCTCCACCTCGTCGAGCCGGGCCAGATGCACGGCATCGACTTCGTAGACTTCGCCGGTGACGAGGCCATCACCTGCGACGAAACCGGGGTATCGCCCCACATCAACCAAGCGGCCGCGCACCTCGGCTGTGCCTAAAAAAAGGGCACCCTGCATTTCGGCTTCGAGCCGAAGTCCGGGCATGAGCGTGCCATATATGAAAAGTCGGTGCATCGGGTGGGCACCACAGGGTTCAGCGCGGCATGCCTGGGAAACCACCACCGCCCATGCCCCCCATACCGCCCATGCCTTTCATCCCACCCATCCGCTTCATCATTTTCATGAGGCCGCCACCCGACATTTTTTTCATCATGTCCTGCATTTGCTCGAACTCTTTGAGCATGCGGTTCACGTCTTGCACCTGAACCCCGGCACCGGCTGCAATGCGTCGCTTGCGGGTGGCTTTGATCAACTCGGGTTTTTTGCGCTCCTGCGGTGTCATGCTGTGGATGATCCCTTGCTTGCGACCAATGTCTTTTTCGACCTTGCCCATGTCCATGCCGGCCGCCTTGGCGGTCATCCGGGAAGGCAATTTGTCCATCAAACTGGACAAGCCCCCCATTTGTTTCATTTGCTGGATTTGGGCCAAAAAGTCGTTCAGGTCAAACCCGCCACCACTTTTGACCTTGGCCGCCAGCTTTTGGGCCGCCTCCATGTCGACGCCCGCCGTGACCTGCTCGACCAGCGCAACAATGTCACCCATGCCCAAAATGCGTCCGGCATGTCGCTCGGCATCGAAGACCTCCAAGCCATCGATCTTTTCACTGGTCCCGGCAAACTTGATGGGCACACCGGTGATCTGGCGCACCGATAAGGCAGCACCACCGCGCGAATCGCCATCCAGCTTGGTCAGCACAATGCCGGTTAAAGGCAAGGCATCGCTGAAAGCCCGAGCGGTGTTGGCCGCATCCTGCCCTTGCATGGCGTCCACCACAAACAAGGTTTCTACGGGTTTGAGCTCGGCGTGCAACGCCTTGATTTCGGCCATGAGCACGTCATCAATGGCCAAGCGGCCAGCGGTATCGACCAGCAGCACATCAAAAAAGTGTTTTCGGGCGTAGTCAATGGCAGCGCGCGCGATGTCCAATGGCTTTTGATCTGGCGAGCTTGGAAACCATTCGGCCCCGGCTTGTCCGGTCACGGTTTTCAGCTGTTCAATGGCCGCCGGGCGGTAAACGTCACCCGAAACAGTTAATACTTTTTTCTTGCGCTTTTCAATCAGATGCTTGGCCAGTTTGGCTGTGGTGGTGGTTTTACCTGCCCCTTGCAAACCAGCCATCAAAATAACAGCCGGCGGTTGGGCGGCCAAGTTGATGTCGGACACCCCTTCGCCCATGGTGGCGGCCAACTCGCGGTTGACCACCCCCACCAAGGCCTGGCCAGGTTTGAGGGACCCCATCACTTCCTGACCCAAGGCTTTTTCTTTCACCCGGGCAATGAAGTCGCGCACTACGGGCAGGGCCACGTCAGCCTCCAGCAGCGCCATGCGTACCTCACGCAACATGTCGGCCACGTTGGATTCGGTGATGCGGGCCTGCCCACTGAGGGTCTTGACGAGGCGCGAAAGTTTGTCGGTCAGGGCTGAGGCCATTAGAGAATCCAGAAATAACCGGTACAGCGTGGTGGTGAAGCCCCTGTGGCGTCACCTGAAAGGCTAAACTCGGACCCATGATTTTAGCGAGTCCCCCCATTTGGATGCTGCCCGCCACTGTGCTGGCCGCTTTGGCTTACGGGTTCCCGGCGCTGGCTGGTGAACGCTTGAACGCCGTGCTTGCACGGCGCTTGCTTTGGCTGGCTTGGGCTTCGCACGGCGTTGCCTTGCTCAGTTTGTTGGCGGGGCCCGTTCATTTTGGGTTTGCACCCGCCATTTCTGTGACATCTTGGCTGGTTGTGAGCGCCTACATGGTGGAAAGCCAGTTTTTTCCTAAATTCAAGGCGCGTTGGGCCATGGGCGGCCTGGGGGGCGTTGCCGTGGTCCTGGCCTGGTTCTTCCCGGGCACACCGATGGCGTCGCAATCCTCTGCTTGGCTGCCTTTGCACTGGGCTTTGGGCTTGTCAGCCTATGGCATGTTTGCCGCTGCAGTGGTGCATGCCTGGATGATGACTCGCGCCGAAAAAGACATCCGCCGGGCGCACGATGCAGACAGCGGCATCCCACTGCTGACCCTTGAGCGGCTCACATTCCGCTTCGTGACGGCTGGTTTTGTTTTGCTAACGGCCACCTTGGTGGCGGGCCTGTTATTTGGTGATGCACTTTACGGTCAAGGTCGTGGCCATTGGCGTTGGGATCACAAAACAATTTTTGCCCTTCTGTCTTGGGTGACCTTTGCCGTACTTCTGATTGGGCGCAGTCAGTGGGGCTGGCGCGGTCGTCGCGCAGTCCGGGTTTTGTACATCGGGGCGGGCTTATTGCTTCTCTCTTATGCAGGCTCCCGTTTTGTCATGGAAGTCTTGCTGGGACGTATGGGATGAAATACCTGTTTTTAATCCTGGTGGTGTTGCTGGTCATCTGGGCTTTGAAGCGTGGACGAGCGGCCAACAAATCTAAACCGAGCGAACCGGCTAAATCACAGGCACCCTCTGAAATGATCACCTGTGCCCACTGTGGCATTCACTTGCCCAATGATGAAGCTGTTTCGGGTCAAAAGGGTCTGTATTGCAGCACGGAGCATCGAACAGCCGCGCAAGATCGCAACCCGGATTGACCGGTTTTAGAGGCCTTCAGGTGTCAGACCCCACACCTCCACTTATTTGGCAACAGGGTTGGCATGCCCAAGCCCTTCGCATTGATTCGCCGAACTTCGGTCCCCGCCCAGAACATAGCTGCATTGATCTGATCCTTATCCACTCCATCAGCCTGCCGCCTGGAGAGTATGGCGGGCATGCTGTTCAAAACCTGTTTACCAACCAGCTCGACTGGGATGCCCACCCTTATTTCCAGACCCTGCGCGGTCTAGAAGTGTCAGCGCATTTTTTTATTCGTCGCGACGGCTCGGTGTTGCAATTCGTCAGCTGCGACGACCGTGCCTGGCACGCAGGCAAGTCTTTTTACAGAGGGCGATCTGACTGCAACAACGACTCGATCGGTATTGAACTTGAGGGCCTCGAAGGTGACCTCTTTGAAGAGGCCCAATACCAACGCTTGGCAAGGCTTTGCCGCGATCTCAGAAACCACTACCCCATCCAGCACCTGGCAGGTCACGAACATGTCGCTCCCGGCAGAAAAAAAGACCCCGGTTCAGGCTTTGACTGGACTCTGATGAAAGAACTGTTGGATTTTCCCCCTCAGGTTTTTCCCTTATAGAGATGCTTTACTGGTCTTTGTCAAAAAATCTAAATAGTTTTGTGCAAGTGCCCATCGGGTTCTTCCGCTGAGAAGTCTTTCGAATCTCGGCTCCTCCATCCAGTCCAATCAAGGTTTTCTTGGCATAAGTCCCTCAGAGGCCGCATCAAGATTGAATTTTCAGACAGCGTCGCCCTCAATTTGGCGCTTGGCAGCGATCTTTTCATTTTGTGAAATGTCGTTTACGAGGCCAAGCTGCCCCAAATAAATAATCTCTTTCAGACCAGGGCATCAAAACAGGCCGGTACACTACCTGTAGTGGCTTGTCAGGGGGCCAGACACCAGATATAGTGCCCCTGACAGTTTTATCAATTTGAATATGACACCCGTTCAAACGTCATATTCCCGACCCAAAGACCCTAAAAAATTTAACAAAATGACCATGCATACTGATCTGAACATTTCCTCCCCAACCGCTGGCCAGATGCGCGCTCCCGAAGCCACGCACAGCAGCACCGCCAGCGTACAAGCATTGGCCCATTACCAAATCATTCGCCGCAATGGCGCGGTTGTCCCTTTCGAACCCAACAAAATTGCCGTAGCACTCATGAAAGCCTTTTTGGCTGTGCATGGCACGCAAGGTGCCGCCTCGGCCAGTGTTCGCGAGGTGGTTGAAGAACTGACACAAAACGTGGTCCGCGCCCTGATGCGCTCACGTCCCGGCGGCGGCACTTTCCACATTGAAGATGTGCAAGACCAAGTTGAGTTGGGTTTGATGCGCAGCAGCAACCATGAAGTGGCACGCGCCTACGTGCTCTACCGTGAGCGCCGGACCCAAGAACGCGCCCAACAGCAACAGCAAATTGCGCCTGCAAACCCAACGCCTAGCCTGCACGTCCTAGATGGCGGTCAACGCGTGGCTCTGGATTTGGATTACCTCAAATCTCTGATGGTCAATGCCTGCGCCGGTCTGGGTAAAGACGTCAGTCCTGAGCCCATCGTGGCCGAAACCATGCGCAACCTGTACGACGGCGTGCCCATGGAAGAGGTTTACAAAGCATCCATTTTGGCTTCGCGTACCTTGATCGAAAAAGATCCTGATTACACCTATGTCACCGCCCGCCTTCTGATGCACACCATCGCCAAGGAAATCCTGGGCAAGGAAGTGACTCAAGCTCAGATGGGTGAGGAATACGTTAATTATTTCCCCCAGTTCATCAAAAAAGGCGTCGACAACGACTTGCTGGATGAAAAACTCTTGCAGTTCGACCTGAAAAAACTCGCCAAAGCACTCAAGCCTGAACGTGACCTGCAATTCGATTATTTGGGCCTGCAGACCCTTTACGACCGTTATTTCCTGCATGTACGCAAGCAACGCATTGAAATGCCCCAGGCATTCTTCATGCGCGTTGCAATGGGTCTGTCTTTGAATGAGATCGACCGCGAAGCCCGCGCTATCGAGTTTTACGAGATTTTGTCCTCGTTTGACTTCATGTCTTCCACGCCCACACTTTTCAACAGCGGCACTTTGCGCTCGCAACTCTCAAGCTGCTACTTGACCACGGTTCCCGATGATTTGGACGGTATTTATGAGTCCATCAAGGAAAACGCCCTGTTATCTAAGTTTGCAGGCGGCCTGGGCAACGACTGGACTCGCGTCCGTGCCATGGGCTCCCACATCAAGGGAACCAACGGTGAATCTCAGGGCGTCGTGCCTTTTCTCAAGGTCGTCAACGACACTGCGGTCGCTGTCAATCAAGGCGGTAAGCGCAAGGGCGCTGTCTGCACTTACTTGGAAACGTGGCACCTGGACATCGAAGAATTCCTAGAGTTGCGTAAAAACACAGGCGACGACCGCCGCCGCACTCACGACATGAACACAGCCAACTGGATTCCAGACCTCTTCATGCGACGGGTCATGGAAAAAGGCACTTGGACCTTGTTCTCCCCCTCTGATGTGCCTGACCTGCATGATCTGTTCGGTTTGGCTTTTGAAAAAGCCTACGTGGCCTATGAGAAAAAAGCGGCCAGCGGAGAAATCAAACCCAGCAAGACCGTTCCGGCCACGGACTTGTGGCGCAAGATGTTGTCGATGTTGTTCGAAACAGGTCACCCTTGGATCACATTCAAGGATCCTTGCAATGTGCGATCTCCTCAGCAGCATATTGGCGTGGTTCACTCCTCCAATCTGTGCACCGAAATCACGCTCAACACCAGCGATACAGAGACTGCAGTGTGCAATTTGGGCTCAGTCAACCTTTCCAAACACCTGAAGGACAGCCCTAACGGTAAGGTCATAGACCACGATAAATTGAAAAGCACTATCACAATTGCCATGCGCATGCTGGACAACGTGATTGACATCAATTACTACGCGGTGAAAAAAGCCCGTGATTCAAACATGCGTCACCGACCAGTCGGTCTGGGTTTGATGGGGTTCCAGGATTCGCTTTATGAAATGCGCATTCCTTATGCTTCCCAAGCAGCTGTGGAGTTTGCTGACCTATCCATGGAGGCCATTTGCTATTACGCCTACTGGGCATCCACCGAGCTGGCAAAAGAGCGCGGCCAGTACGCCACCTACAAAGGCTCTCTTTGGGACCAAGGCATCTTGCCGCTGGATACGCTGGACTTGTTGTCGCGTGAACGCGGCGGATATGTCGAGGTAGACCGCTCATCCACCATGGATT
>CAMDXR010000141.1 GCA_945877725.1 Limnohabitans sp. Rim8 | reverse complement strand
CCTTGGATGATTGGGGTGTCGTCACCGGGGAAATCGTACTTGGACAGCAGTTCACGAACTTCCATCTCAACCAGTTCCAGCAACTCGGCGTCGTCCACCATGTCGCACTTGTTCAGGAACACGATGATGTAAGGAACGCCCACTTGGCGGGCCAACAAGATGTGCTCACGGGTCTGAGGCATGGGGCCGTCAGCGGCGGAACACACCAAAATAGCGCCGTCCATCTGGGCCGCACCGGTGATCATGTTTTTCACATAGTCAGCGTGGCCCGGGCAGTCAACGTGCGCGTAGTGACGGTTAGCCGTCTCGTACTCGACGTGGGCGGTGTTGATCGTGATACCGCGAGCTTTTTCTTCAGGTGCTGCGTCGATCTGGTCGTACGCCTTTGCTGCACCGCCGAACTTGGCTGCCAACACCGTGGTGATGGCCGCTGTCAGCGTGGTTTTACCGTGGTCAACGTGACCGATGGTGCCCACGTTGACGTGGGGTTTGGTCCGTTCGAATTTTTCTTTAGCCATTTTTTCGACTCCGAAAAGTAGTAGTCAACATCCAAGACAGAAGGCGCACAACTTTCATTGCGCGCCCAAAAAACTGGTGCCCTTGGCGGGAATCGGACCCGCGACCTCTCCCTTACCAAGGGAGTGCTCTACCACTGAGCCACAAGGGCAAAACTCCACTGACATACTCAGCCAAACGAATGGAGCGGGAAACGGGAATCGAACCCGTGTCATTAGCTTGGAAGGCTAAGGTTCTACCATTAAACTACTCCCGCATAAAACATCGCACGAGTGAATGCAATGCTAATGCTTGGAAACCACTTCCAAAGACCATCGTTTGATCTGGCAAAAGCCAGTTTGCTGGTGGAGGAGACTGGATTCGAACCAGTGTAGGCGTAAGCCAACAGATTTACAGTCTGCCCCCTTTAGCCACTCGGGCACCCCTCCATAAGCGAGTCTTAGATTATGCCATTCTTTTGAGCTACACGGCAAGTTCCAAAAAGTCTTTTCACCATTTGATGTGTTTTTGCCCCGTCTGATTCCAGAATTCACCCAACTTGGCGAAATGCCCGCAGCCCAAAAAAGGCAATGGTGGGCGCATGGCCGATAAAGGAGAGGGGTGATTGGCTTGTAACACCAAATGCTTACCCGTCAAATCAATGCGCTCTATTAAATGTTTTTTTGCCTGCGCTTGTGCGCCCCAAAGCATGAACACCACGGGTCGCTCGCTTTTTGCAACGGCCGTGACCAAGGTGTCGGTCAAATGCTCCCAGCCCCATCCTGCGTGACTGGCCGCCTCTCCAGCTTCGACCGTCAAACAAGTGTTCAGCAGCAAAACGCCTTGTTCGGCCCAACGCACCAAAGAACCATGATCAGAAGCCGGGATACCCAGGCTGTGCGCCAACTCTTTAAAAATGTTGCGCAAACTTGGAGGGATACGCACCCCGGGTGCCACAGAAAATGCCAAACCTTCAGCCTGCCCAGGTTGGTGATAGGGGTCTTGACCCAAAATAAGCACGCGCACTTGATCGAGCGGGGTCAAACTCAATGCCCTGAATGGTTCAGGCGGAAAAATGGTTTTCCCTGCCGAAAGCGCTTTGACCAATCGATCCGTTAAACCAAGGCCAGCAGGAGACGAGAGAAACTCTGTCACCAACAGCTTCCATCCATCGTCAAGATCCAGACTTTCTGGCGGCCAGCGTGACAAGCTCGATGACAGCTTGACCGACTCGTCAAATAAACTTGCTTGCTGGACAAACGGCTTTGACATCAGTTGAAAAGTTCAGCCAAAGCCTCGCCAGGGTCAGAGGCCCGCATAAATGCCTCGCCTACCAAGAAAGCATGCACTTGAGCATCTCGCATGCGCATCACATCTTGTCGGGACAAAATGCCGCTTTCAGTGATCAGAAGACGGTCACTGGGCACATTCGGCAACATATCAAGCGTTGTTTGCAAGGACACCTCGAAGGTTTTCAGATTTCTGTTGTTGATACCGAGCAAGCGGGTTTTCAATTTCAAGGCTCGTGCCAATTCAGCAGAGTCATGCACCTCAACCAACACCGCCATGTCCAAGCCATGGGCTACTGCCTCCATGTCGGCCATTTGCTGATCATCTAGGCACGCTGCAATCAACAAAATCGCATCTGCCCCCATCGCTCGGGCCTCATAGATTTGATAGATGTCAATCATGAAGTCTTTGCGGAGCACAGGAAGGTCACAACTGGCGCGCGCCTGCTTAAGAAAGTCCACACTGCCCTGGAAAAACTGTTTGTCAGTCAAGACTGACAAACAGGCCGCACCATGTTCAGCGTAGCTTTGAGCAATATCG
The DNA here is from genome assembly GCA_945877725.1 of Limnohabitans sp. Rim8. GTDB lineage: Bacteria > Pseudomonadota > Gammaproteobacteria > Burkholderiales > Burkholderiaceae_C > Limnohabitans_A. Next base: position 5,464 of record CAMDXR010000141.1, on the reverse strand, counting down.
GCCGGAATGAATTCCGAACGGAGAATGCCTTTGGAAGGGCTGGCTTTCTTTATTTCTGCAATCACAGCAGCATGCCCTGCTGTAATTTTGGCTCGCATGGCTCCTTCAAAATCCCGTGTGAGGACTCGACTTTCAGCATCAGCCCGCACCATAGCCAAAGACTTTTTGCTTGAAGCTGCGGCCACTTCTTCGCGTTTGACCTCTACTATTTTGGTAAGTATGTCACTCATGATTAATTTCCGATCGGGCAAAGAAGCACCATTTTAAAAACTTGAATAATAAGCAAGGCATCTTCATTTCAACCGCTAAAAGTGCTCAGTCCAATTGAAGCGCCATCAACCCAGTGCCATCACAAGACTCAATCTGGCGCACGTCCAAAGGCAACAAACTGCGCCAACTTGGTTTTGGCTGCACCCGATTCGATGGCCTCTCGCGCCCGTTCAAGGCCCTCAAGCATGCTCCCGGCCACGTTGGCCGCATACAAAGCAGCACCCGCATTGATCATGACAATGTCCCGAGCGGCACCCGGTTGATTGTCCAACACACTGCGAAGCATGGCCATGGACTGCTCAGGTGTATCGACTTTTAATGCCCTGTTGCTGGCCATTGGCAAGCCGAAGTCCTCAGGGTGAATTTCGTATTCAGTGATCTGGCCATTTTTAAGTTCGCCCACCAAAGTGGCCGCTCCTAGGCTGATTTCATCCATTCCGTCACGGCCATACACCACTACCGCGTGCTCTGCGCCCAAGCGCTGCAGGGCTCGGACCTGAATACCCACTAAATCCGAGTGAAACACCCCCATCAATATATGAGGGGCACTGGCCGGGTTGGTTAAGGGACCCAGAATATTAAAAATTGTACGAACGCCCAACTCTTTGCGGACCGGCGCCACATTTTTCATGGCGGGATGGTGGTTTGGCGCAAACATGAACCCAATTCCGACTTCTTCGATGGATCGCGCAATTTGTTCAGGTGACAAATGAATGTTGCCCCCTAAGGCCTCAACCACGTCAGCACTGCCCGATTTGCTGCTGACACTTCTTCCGCCATGCTTAGCCGTTTTGGCCCCAGCAGCAGCAGCCACAAACATGGCACAGGTGGAAATATTGAAGGTGTGAGCACCATCGCCGCCTGTGCCCACGATGTCCACCAAATGGGTCGTGTCGGCCACATGCACCTTGGTCGAAAACTCCCGCATAACCTGAGCGGCCGCAGTGATTTCTCCAATTGTTTCTTTTTTAACTCGCAAACCAGTGAGCAGTGCTGCAGTCGTCACAGGGGACAACTCGCCATTCATGATCATGCGCATTATTTTCAACATCTCATCATGAAAAATCTCACGATGCTCAATGGTGCGTTGCAGTGCTTCTTGAGGGGTGATGGGCATGGCGACAGTCCTTGAAAATATGAGAAGTTGAATTAAAAATTTACGGCGAAGGCGCATTCGTGACGGCCAGTTTGAGGCCGAAGCCAATGAACATACAGCCAGCCAAACGGTCCAGATTTTGCAAACTACGATTTATAAAGTTTGTACGCTTTGACAAACCATGAGCACCAAACGCCCAAGCCGTGCAAACTAAAAACCCATTGAAGTTGAACAAACAACCCAACATGACAAAAGTCCATGCCGGATCGGGCGCATTGGCCGGGATGAATTGAGGCACAAAGGCCAAGAAAAACAAGGCCACTTTGGGATTCAGAACGTTCGTCGCGAACGCCTTCAAGAAAACCTGAAGAAGCACAGCTTTGTTTTGGTTGGTGTCAACTATTGAAACAGTTCCGCTTGCAGGTGGCCTATTGTCAACAGGCTTTGATGCGCTGCGTAGCAAACCCAATCCAATCCAAACTAGGTAAGCAGCACCCGCCCATTTGATTAAGTTGAATGCCGCCGACGAGGTTGCCAGCAAACCGCCCAGACCCAAAGCGGCCACCGCCACATGGAAAAAGCACCCAGTTGTGATACCTAAGGCGGCGACCATTCCTTGGCGAACGCCCCCACGCAATGAGTGGCTGACAACAAATAGAACATCCGGCCCGGGGGTCAGATTGAGAAGCACCCCGGCTGCCATGAAAATCAGCAGTTGTTGGAAATCCAGCATTTTTTAAACTTATCAGTAAACGCTGGAATGCCCTGCATTCAAAGAGCTTTGGCCAATTTGACCGAGCATAAAGCGCCGAATACATGCAACAGCATGGTCGATGCCCTTTGCATCCACGCCCATATGCGTCACAAATCTCAGCCCAATCAAACCTGTCGCCAATACGCCGTTGTTTTTTAAGTCTTCCAACAAGGCAGGTCCACGCTGATCCGTAACATCAACAAAAACTATATTGGTCTTGGCAGAGCGCACATTCAGACCGGGAATCCCTTGCAAACCTTGCGCCAGACGCTGTGCCAGCGCATGGTCATCGGCAAGGCGCTCAACATGGTGGTCCAAGGCATGCAAGGCTGCTGCTGCCAGCAGGCCCGACTGGCGCAAGCCCCCGCCGAGCACTTTGCGCCAGCGATGTGCCCTGTTTATCAAGTCCCTTGAACCGCAAAAAGCCGAGCCCACAGGAGCGCCTAAACCCTTGCTGAAACAAACCGACACGCTGTCAAAGTTGTCGACGATTTTTCGCACACTTGCAAATACATCGCCATCGGCGACTTGCGCCACTGCGGCGTTGAACAGTCGCGCCCCGTCTAGATGCGTTGCTAAGCCCCGTTTCTTTGCCAATCTTGTAGCTTGTTCTAGGTATGCGAGAGACATTGGCTGGCCATTCCAAGTGTTCTCAAGTGCCAGCAATCGTGTGCGGGCAAAGTGACAATCAATCGGTTTGATGGCTGCTTCAATGTCGCTCAGCGCCATTTCTCCTGATGAATTTTGAGCCAGCGGCTGAGGTTGAATACTGCCAAGCACAGCCGCACCGCCCCCCTCGTAGCGATAGGTATGCGCGTTTTGACCCACCAAATACTCGTCACCCCTTTCACAATGCGCCATCAGAGCGCAAAGGTTGCTCTGCGTCCCAGAGGGCATGAAGAGTGCGGCCTCTTTGCCTGTGATGGCCGCAATCCGCTCTTGCAAAGCATTGACCGTCGGATCGTCACCAAATACATCATCACCCAATGGGGCTTTCATCATGGCCTCCAGCATGGCGGCCGTTGGCTGTGTCACTGTGTCGCTGCGGAGGTCAATGATCATGATCGTTCCAAAAAATTTCTGAGCATGGCATGTCCGTGCTCTGTGAGTATGGATTCCGGATGAAACTGAACACCCTCTATGTCAAGTTCGTTGTGTCTGACCCCCATGATCTCGCCATCATTGGTCCATGCGGTCACGCTCAATTCGACTGGACAAGTTGTCCGATCAATCGCCAAGGAGTGGTAACGGTTCACCGTGAACTGAGAGGGCAAACCTGCAAATACACCTGATTGGGTATTGCTGATGACACTGGTCTTGCCATGCATCAAGGTCTTGGCGCGAACGATTTGCCCCCCAAATGCTGCGCCAATACTTTGGTGTCCAAGGCAAACGCCCAGTATCGGTAACTTGCCCGCAAAGTGTTGAATGGCTGCAACCGATATTCCGGCCTCGGCAGGTGAGCATGGTCCCGGTGAAATCACCAAACGGTCGGGTTGACGCTCGGAAATGCCTTCCAGCGTAATTTCATCGTTTCTGAAAACTTCGACGTCTGCCCCCAGTTCACCAAAATACTGAACGATGTTGAAAGTGAACGAGTCGTAGTTGTCCACCATGAGGACTTTGATTTTTTTAGCCATGTTCACTCCAGCCCTTCCTCGACCAACTCACTCGCGCGCAAAAGTGCTCTCGCCTTGTGCTCGGTTTCAAGCCACTCCATTTCTGGCACCGAATCGGCGACCACGCCGGCAGCGGCCTGTACGTACAAGGTCTGGTCCTTGATCACGGCTGTTCGAATGGCAATCGCCACATCCATATCACCTGCATAGCTGATGTAACCACATGCTCCGCCATAAATCCCCCTTTTAACGGGTTCAAACTTGTCGATCAATTCCATTGCATGAACCTTGGGGGCACCCGTCAGAGTCCCGGCCGGAAAGGTGGCTTTAAGAACATCCATGTTGCTCATCCCATCATTCAAAACGCCCTCGACGTTGCTTACGATGTGCATGACGTGGCTGTAGCGTTCGACCACGAATGCTTCTGTGACTTTGACCGAGCCAATTTTTGCAATTCGCCCAATGTCATTTCGAGCCAAGTCGATCAACATGACATGTTCTGCACGTTCCTTGGGATCAGTGATCAACTCGACCTCAGCAGCCTTGTCTTTTTCTGGTGTTGCGCCTCGAGGGCGTGTACCAGCCAATGGACGAATAATGACTTTGGCCCCCTCCTCGGTTTGCTCCTGACGTACCAAAATTTCTGGACTTGCCCCCACAACATGGAAGTCTCCAAAGTTGTAAAAATACATATACGGACTTGGGTTCAGGGATCGCAATGCCCGGTACAAGGAAAGCGGACTCTCCGTATAACGCTTTTTAATGCGTTGACCTACCTGAACCTGCATAAAGTCCCCGCCAGCGATCATCTCCTTCGCCTGCACGACGGCGGCAATGTAATCGGCTTTGGCAAAGTCTCGCTCAGCAGGATAAGACTGACTGGGTTTCACCACGGGCGCGCTGACCGAGTATTTAAGCTGATCTTTCAAATCGCGCAGCCGCTTTTTGGCACTGACATAAGCTTCTGGCGTCGCCGGATCTGCATAAACAATTAAGTAAAGTTTGCCAGACAGGTTGTCGATAACCGCCAATTCCTCACATTGCAACAGCAAAATATCCGGCGTACCCAACGTATCTGGCGGACATGTTTTCTCGAGTTTTTTCTCTATATATCGGACAGCGTCATAGCCAAAATAGCCGGCCAAGCCGCCACAAAAACGCGGCAAACCAGGTCTCAACGCCACCTTGAACCTTTTTTGATAGGCCTCAATGAAGTCCAGTGGGTTGCCTAAGGCACTTTCTGTCACAACACCCTGCCGAACGACTTCTGTCTTGGCCTCTGCGCCAAAGCCACTGGCTCTTATCAAAGTATGGGCCGGCAATCCTATGAAGCTATAGCGGCCAAATCGCTCGCCGCCCACCACGGATTCAAGCAAGAAGCTGTATTTACCGTTGTCCTTGGTGTGGGCCAGTTTCAGGTAAAGCGACAACGGCGTTTCCAGATCCGCAAAAGCTTCCAACATCAGTGGAATGCGGTTGTAGCCTTGGCTGGCCAGGCTTTTAAATTCAAGTTCGGTGATCACGGGCTAAAGCCTCCAAAGCGCTCGTCAACCTCTGACGAGGCGCGATTCATTCATCCAATTGCCCAAAATTGTTGGGCGCGGGCAGCGACTGGGTCGCTCAATAAGGGGTGTCAGTTTGGCTGACGCCAGGGCCAAGCTCCCCGGCCCGAGGGGCTCGGCAGGCAAGCTGCGATGGAGTGGCTGTGGATGAATAGCATGGCAC
>CAMDXR010000140.1 GCA_945877725.1 Limnohabitans sp. Rim8 | reverse complement strand
GCTTTGGCTTTGACTTGCGCCGGGCTGAGGGGATTTTCGGGGTCGCCCAGCACGCTTTGCACCTCATGGGCAACTGTGCGTCCGTCTTGCATTTGCACGCTCAAGCGGGCCCCGAAGCGGTGTGGATAAGCCTGCTCTTGGGCTTGCCCGCACACCAGTTCTACGCGTGGGCGCAGGGCTGCGCAGTCTGGCTGCACCAGAGCCGCAGGCGCGGTGGCCTCCAAGCCGAAGCTGCCATGACACAGCGCCCAGGCCACGCCATGTTGCAGGCTGAACTTGCCCTGCAGCGGTGTTTGCGGTGTGGCTTGGTCGGCAAAAGACAAGGCCACGGCATAAGTCTCTAAGCGCAGGCTGGCCATGTGTTCGGGCCGTAGCCCTTGGGCGTGCAGATGCAGCGCACATTCGATGGCCGGGTGCACATGTCTGCACGCCGCCCAAGGCTTGAAGCTGACTTGGTGCAAGCGCCAAGCACTGCCCGCTGGCACTTGCAACAGGGCTTGGGCGCGCGCCGTATCCAGGTTGCCGCCACTGGCTTGCAGCCACCCCAGTGGCCCTTCCAAAATAGACAAAGGCCCCGTCATGCCCGCAGCGGCCATGTCGGCGGCCACCAACCCTGCTTGGGCGCTGTGACCCGTGGCCAGTTGTTTGGCCAGGCCCGGCTCTAGGCGGCATTGCCACACACCCGCCGCCTGCATGCCGGCCAAGGCCAGGGCGTGTTGGGTTTGTTTTTTGTTCAGGCCCAACAAGCTGGCGCAGGCCATGGCGCTGGCAAACACGCCTGTGGTGGCTGTGCTGTACCAATGGTCATAGTGGCGGGGGCCACTCAGCAGGCCCAGCAAAATGCCGGTTTCGTAGCCCCGCACCACCGCTTGCAGCAAGGCTTCGGCGCTGGCGTTTTGGCGTTGCGCCATGGCCAGCGCTGCCGGTATCACGGTGTCGCCCGGATGCACCACAGCTTCGCGGTGCACATCGTCCAACTCGTGGCAACTGCCCAAAGAACCGTTCCAGCGTGCGGCTTCGGCTGCTTGCAAACCACCGTAACCACCATAACTTCCCAAAACACCAATATCGCCACTGCTGTCGTTTCCCCCGTTCATCACGTTCGCGCCATTGCCCGTGTACCCACAAGCCCAAACCGGCCCCGGCGCTTGCTGGCGTGCCCAGCGTTGCAATACACCCCCCACATCGGTGGTGTGGCCCAAATGGGCGCAACCCAGCCAGTCGATCAGGTGCAGGGCGGCCCGCTCGCGGTCAGTCTGCCGGATGGGCCGATGCAATGAATCCACCAGCCATTCGCTCCAGGGGGTGGGTGCGCTGGTGGTGGCCAAAGTGGCGGAAGTTGTGGACGGGTCGGGCATCAAAGCCCCTTAAATTGGGGCGTCCGTTTTTCATTGAAAGCCAGCACGCCTTCGCGCCGATCTTGGGTATCGACCAACTGGTTGTAGGCCTCTACCTCAAACCGGTAAGCCGTGCGCAGCTCCATCTGGCCGCCATAGCGCACCGATTTTTTGATCTGCCTAACCGACAAAGGCGCGTTGCGGGCCATGGTTTGCGCGGTCTGCAGCACCTCGCTCAGCAGTTGTTCGGGGGCCACGATTTGGTTCACCAAACCCCACTCCAGGGCTTGCTGGGCCGAGAAGGGGCGTCCCGTCAACATGAGTTCTTTGGCACGCCGCTCCCCCAGCGCACGCGGCAGGTTTTGCGTGCCGCCCATGCCGGGCATGATGCCCAGCATGACTTCGGGCAAGGCAAAGCGGGCTTGGTTGCTGGCGTATAAAAAGTCGCAGCACAGGGCCGTTTCAAGGCCACCGCCATAAGCGTGGCCATTGATGGCACCGATCACGGGCAGGGGCAAATCCATCAGCGCCCAGTATTGGCGTTCAAAAATCTCGTGCTGATGCGTCCATTGCGCCCGCGTCATGCCGTTGCGCTCTTTCAGGTCACCCCCGGCGCAAAATATTTTGCCCCCTGCACCCGTCAGCACCACCGCCCGCAAGCCCTGTGCGTCGTCGGTCAGGCGCAGCCACAAATCGAGCAACTCTTGCCCCATGCGGGTGTTGATGGCGTTGCCCGAATCCGGGCGGTTCAGGGTGACCTGCAACACACCCTCGGCAGTTGTTTGCAGTTGCAAGGTGTCCCAAGTGTCCGGAAGGGCCATGGCTATTCAGGGGTTTTTAAGGGGTTCTTAAGGGTTCAATAAGACTTGGGCATGCCCAACACATGCTCGCCCACATAAGACAAGATCAGGTTGGTCGAGATGGGGGCCACTTGGTACAAACGGGTTTCGCGGAATTTGCGCTCAATGTCGTATTCAGCGGCAAAACCAAAGCCGCCGTGGGTTTGCAGGCACACGTTGGCCGCTTCCCAAGAGGCATCGGCCGCCAGCAGTTTAGACATGTTGGCTTGCGCGCCACAGGCTTGTTGGGCGTCAAACAAGCGGGCGGCTTCGTAACGCATCAGGCTTGCCGCCTCGACGTTGACAAAGGCCCGCGCAATCGGAAACTGGATGCCCTGGTTTTTGGCAATCGGGCGGTCAAACACCACACGTTGGTTGGCGTAGTCGCGGGCTTTGTCGACGAACCAGTAACCATCGCCAATGCACTCGGCGGCGATCAAAATGCGTTCGGCGTTCAGGCCGTCCAAAATGTATTTGAGCCCCTTACCTTCTTCGCCAATGCGGTTTTCAACCGGAATCTCCAAGTTGTCGATGAAGATCTCGTTGGTCTCGTGGTTCACCATGTTGCGAATCGGGCGCACGGTGATGGATTTGCCCACGGCCTCGCGCAAATCCACCAAAAACACCGACAAACCTTCCGACTTTTTCTTCACCTCGGCCAGCGGGGTGGTGCGGGCCAACAGCAGCATGTAGTCGGAGTGCTGCAGACGCGAGGTCCAGACTTTTTGCCCGTTAACCACATAACGGTCACCTTTGCGCTCGGCAAAGGTTTTGAGCTGGGTGGTGTCTGATCCGGTGGTGGGCTCGGTCACGGCCATGGATTGCATGCGCAGCTCACCGCTGGCAATTTTGGGTAGCAAGGCTTCTTTTTGGGCCTGCGAACCGTGGCGCACCACGCACCCCATCACGTACATCTGGCCGTGGCAAGCGCCCGAGTTGCCTCCGGCCCGGTTGATCTCTTCCATGATCACGCTGGCCTCGACCAGGCTCAGGTTGGAGCCACCGTATTCTTCGGGGATCAAGGCCGAGAGCCAACCAGCAGAGGTCAGGGCATTGACAAACTTTTCTGGAAAGGCGCGGGCCTCGTCAATTTCTTGCCAATAGCGCGAGTCGAATTGCGAGACCACGCTGCGAACGCCGTCGCGCAAAGATTCAAAATTATTTTCCGGGTGCATGTTTTTCTCAGTTGGGGGCGAACTGCTGTCCGCCGTCGACATTCAGTACAGTGCCGCTCAGGTAGCCGCACAGCGGCGAGGCGCAATACACGGCAAGGCGGGCCATTTCATCGGGTTCGGCCAAACGGCCGAAGGGGAGTTTATGCGTCAATTCAAGCCAGCGCTCGGGGTCGCCCAATTTGCTAGCGGCTTGTTGTTTCATCACCCCTGCAATGCGGTCGCTTCGGGTGGGTGAGGGGTTAATGCCAAACACCCGAACGCCCTTGCGCACGCTGCCGCCCCCAATGCCCTCGGTGAAAGAGATCAAGGCCCCATTGGCCGCAGAGCCGCAAATGTATTCGTAGCGCGGCGCCGCCCCCGCCATGCCGATGATGTTGCAAATGACGCCATGGCCGCGTGCCTCCATCGCGCCCAGATAGAGCCGCGTGAGGTTGATGTAACTGAACAGCTTGAGCTCCCAAGAGGCGCGCCAAGCGTCTTCGGCAATGTCATGAATGCTGCCGCCCGGAATGGCCCCGGCGTTGTTGACCAAAATGTCAGCTGCCGGAAACAAATCAAACAAAGCGCGGTCCGAGCCCGGCACAGACAAATCAATTTCCGCAATGGCTGGGGCGAGCAAGCCTTGGTTGGCAAATTCAGCCAAAGCGTTGTCCAAGTTGCTGCGCTGGCGAGACACTAACACCGGCTTGGCCCCTTCGCGGGCAAAGTTCAGGGCGATGGCCAGGCCGATGCCCTTAGAGCCACCGGTCACGATGACTTGCTTTTGATCCAGATGGAGGTCCATGTTGTGTCCTGTCAAGCTCTCCCGCCTGCGCATGCTTGCGGGGTAAATAAGGGCATTGCGTCAGCCAAAAAATTCAGGGGGCTGGCACCTGGGCCGTGTACCAATCGGCTATTTGGCCGCCGGTCATGAAGCACACCTGGGGTGACTTCATCAACAAGTCCAGCATGCGCTCGAAACTGGCAAAACGGTGCGGTACCCCGATCAAGTGGGGGTGCAGGCCAATGGCCAAAACCCGTGGGTGGGTGCTGGCTTCGCGTTCAAACAAGGCCAGAGTGCGTGCCAGGCGTTCGTACATTTCATCGCTGCTGTGCTTTTCAATCGCATAGATGATGGAGTCGTTGATCTCAAGGTTGTAGGGCAGGGCCAATAAGGGGCCGTTGCGCGTGTGCATCCAGCTGGGCACATCGTCCACCACCCAGTCAAAAACGTAGTCCACGCCTTGCTTTTTAAGCAACTCGGGGGTGTCGTGGGTTTCGCGCAGCCCCGGGCTCAGCCAACCTTTGGGCCTGCTCCCGGTGAAGTCGGCAATCATGTCCAGGCTTTTGGCGATCAACGTTTCTTCGGATTCGCCTTGGTTGTGGTTCAGGCTTTTTTGGTGCACACCGTGGCCAATGAACTCCCAACCGGCCTTGTGCATGGCTTGCGCGGCTTGGGGGTAGGCCGTGATCACGCCGGCATTGAAGCTGGTGGAGGCGGGCAGCCCCCGGTCTTGAATGGCTCTGATGATGCGGGGCAGGCCCGCCCGCATGCCGTAGTCGGCCCAACTGAAATTGGGTACATCGGGCACCGTCTCTTTGCCGTGCGGGGGCGTGATGATGGTGCGCGGCATGCTGGATTCAAACTGCCAGTGCTCCACGTTCACCACCAAATGCACCATGATGGCCCCCTCGGGGGCCGCCTTCAGGGCCGGGCCGTCGTTAGAGAAACGGTAGGGAATGCGCGGGTTGGCCATGTCAGTGACGAATGAGGTTGAGAATTTCGAGCTTGAGTGCCGCAAAGGTCTCGCTGGCCGTGTCGGCCACAGTGCGGGGCCGGTTCAGGGGCACCGTGATCTTGGTCTGAATGCGGCCAGGCCGTGCCGACATGACATAAACGGTGCTGGCCAGAAAAATGGCTTCGTCGATGTCGTGCGTGACAAAAATAATGGTCGGCTTGAGCTGTTGCCACACATTGAGCAACAACTCTTGCATGGTCAATCGGGTTTGCGCATCCAGCGCGCCAAAAGGCTCGTCCATGAGCAGCACACGCGAACCCAGCGTCAAGATGCGGGCAATGCCCACGCGCTGGCGCATGCCGCCTGAAAGCTGCACGGGCAAATGGTTTTTGAAGTCACTCAGGCCCACGATCTTCAGCATCTCGTGGGCGCGGTCCTCGTATTCGCTGCGCGCTAAGCCCTGCACTTTGGGACCAAAAATAACGTTTTCCCAAACCGTCAGCCAGGGGAACAGCGCGGCCTCTTGAAAGACCACCCCCCGGTCCGGGCCGGGGGCACTGACACCTGCGCCATTCACCAGCAACTGGCCTTGTGTGGGTTGTTCAAACCCGGCAATCAAATTGAGCAAAGTGGATTTGCCGCAGCCCGAGGGCCCCAGCAAAGCCACCAACTCGCCCGGGGCAACTTGCAGCTGAATGTCTTCTAGGGCCTTGACCGGGGTGGCCCCCGGGTAGGTCTTGTAGAGCTTGTCGATGGAAATGTGGGACATATTGGTTTCAGTGGCTTTGCAACATGCGCCAGACCAGCACTTTGCGTTCGATGAAAACGATCAGGCGATCACTCAGGTAACCCATGATGCCAATTGACACCATGTCGGCCAGCACAATGTCCATGCGGCCCACGTAATAGGCGTCCCACAGCACATAGCCCAAGCCCGACTTCACGGCCACCATCTCGGACACGATCACGGCCGTCCAGGAGATGCCCAGACCAATGCGCAAACCGGTAAAGATGGAGGGCATGGCCGAGGGCAAGACCACGCGGTAAAGCAAATGTCGGCGGCTGGCGCCCATCATCAGCGCGGCACGCACCAGGTTGCGCTCGACATCGCGTGCGCCCTGTGTGGTGTTGACCACAATGGCATAAAAGCCGCCCAGAAAAATCAAGAAAATGGCCCCCATGTCCCGAATGCCGAACAGCGCAATCGAGAAAGGCAGCCAAGCAGTAATCGGAATAGGGCGCAAGCTCTGGATGAGGGGGTCAAAGATTTGTTGCACCAAGCGGCTCCAGCCGATCAACAAACCCAGCGGCACCCCGATCAGAGCGGCCAGAAAAAAGCCTTGGGCCACCCGCATGGACGAATATTGGACGTTGGACATCCAAGTGCCCAGGTAGGGGTTGAGCCCCATGCCCGGGGAAGCAAAAATCCAGTCGCGCCAGCCATCAATGACTTTAATGGGGGTGGGCAAAATGCCCGCCATGTCGGGCCTGCTGCCCGCCAATTGCCAGATGACCAGCACAACTGCAGGCACCAACATGCCAAGCAGCGTTCGCCGAAGGGTAGCGAGAGAAGCGTTTGCCATGTGGGTGCTGCCTGCTTATTTTCTGATTTCAACGGCCATGGAGTCGTCGTACAGGGCGGCGGCCTCTTTAGCGACGTCTTTTTGCACAATGCCTTGCTTGAAGGAAGCTTCAGCCAAACGCGAAACTTGGTCTTTGTTCAGCACGCCACCGAGCTTGATGATCTTGGCCGATTCTTTGGTCACGTTCAGGGGCAAGCCGGTGTACTTGGAGTAAGCATCGGCAAACATGTCATTGTTTTTGCTCAAGGTTTCTTCGGCCTTCAGGTAGGCCCACAAGAAGCGACGCACCAGTTCTTTCTTTTGTGCCATGGCTTCGCCAGAGGCTGCCAACAGGCCGAGTTCGGCACCCGCTGCACGGGACTGGCTGTATTCGAGTTTTTGCGAGAAGTAAGCATCGCCTTCGGCCACAACTTGCGATTCAAAGGGCTCCCACAACACCATCGCGTCGATATCGCCGCGCTTCATGGCCTGCACAAATGCCGTGCCACCGCCTTGCACGTTCACGGGGGTGAACGAGTTGTAGGGGATGTTCTTTTCAATCAAGGTCATGGCCCACTGGAACCACACGGCCGAGCCTGGGGCAATGGCAATCTTCTTGCCATTGATGTCGCCCCAATCGTCGATCTTGGCGCCCTTGCGCACCACCAAATATTTGGGTGAGCTGCCTACGCCGGTCAAACCAATCAGGTTCTTGCTGCCCTGCGCGGCCACGATGGCCAGGTCACCTGCGCCCACGGCAGACACGTCGACCGAGTTGGACAACAAGGCGGTGCGGGCATCGGCGTAACGCACAAACTCAGCGCGCTTGACCTCAATGTTCATCTTCTTCAGCTCTTCTTCGACCATGAGCATGGGGGAGAGGTGTCCCACTTTGACGTAACCCACCGTGAGGGTGGCCTTGTCTTTAAGCGGGGCGGGCGCAGGGCCCAGTGCCAGGGCTGCGCCTGCCGAGATCGACAGGGCAATGCCCACTAGGGATGTCAAAAGTTTCATCGAGATACTCCTGGTTTGGTGGTTATTGGCCGGTGAATTGAGGGGAGCGCTTTTGTGCGAAAGCCAGCCGGCCTTCCGCATAATCATGGCTTTTGAAGCAGGCGTCGATGGCGGTTTTCACCGAGGACATGTCCTGTTCCTGTTCGGTAAGTGCAACCAAAGTTTTCTTTGCGGCCTGAATGGTCAAAGGGGCGTTGGC
>CAMDXR010000139.1 GCA_945877725.1 Limnohabitans sp. Rim8 | reverse complement strand
GTGACAGCAGCCGGTCAGTTGCGCAGTGTGTATGGCGCGTCGGCCCACATGGCTGCCGTGTTTTATCGAAGCTTGGGCCAAAAGGTGCGCTGCACCCCGGTGGTCAAACCCACCGCCCTGGATGCCGATGACGTGGCCGAAGTGGTGCACCATTTTTGCGATGCTGCCCTGCGCTTACAACCCGTGGCCATGGTCAATGCCGATGCACGCGCCCTGATTGCCCAGCTGGCACAAGATGCCGCTGACCACGGTTGGCTGCTGCCGGCTGAGGCCGGCCAAGTGCGCACCCCAGAAGCGGCCCACTGAACTTGAACGCGGTCGGGGCGATGGCCAGGGGTGTCGCCACGGCCACAATCTCGGTGTTCAGCAAGCCTTCAGGGCTTGCTGAATTCGATTCGTTTCGGGTCGAAGCCCCGGTTCACCAGTCGCGTCAGCAAAGCCTGTAATTCAGGCGCATTCATCTCTGGTGTGCGTGACAAAATCCACAAGTACTCTCGTTGCGGTTCACTGATGGCCACCCATTGGTAGTTCGGGTCCAGATCAATAACCCAGTAATTGCCCCAAACCAGGGGGATAAACGACAGCCACTCAGGCGCAAAACGCACTTTGAGTTGTGCGGATGTGGGCCCACCCATTTGACGGGCCTCGCCCAGCGCCTCGTTCCAGTCGCCTTTTTCGGTTTTGCAGCGGTTCAGCACCTGTACCCGGCCATTGGGCTGCAGGCTGTAAGTGGCTTGTGTGCTGCTGACGCATTTGTTTTGGAACCAGTTGGGGTATTTGGCAATCTCGTGCCAGGTGCCCATGTAGCGCGGCACGTCCAAAGAGGGCACGGTGGTTAAAGCGGTCAGAGTGCCAGCAGGGGCCGTCTGGGCCTGGCTGGGCACGCCCCAAGCGCACAGGCTGACCAGCACGGCTTGCAACAGTTTTCGAGTCAGAACTGAAAAGAGTGGTTTTGAGAGGTTCATGAAAGGACTGGGTTTAGACCACGATGGGGCTCATTGCGCCGTCCATGGTCATGCAAATGCCGGTGATGTAACTGGCCTTGGACGAGGCCAAAAACAGCACGGCTTGGGCAATTTCTTCGGGGGTGGCCATGCGACCCAAGGGGATTTTGCCTACCGATTGGGCCATGGCTTCTTCGGTGCTGATGCCTTTGTTGCGGGCATCGGTGGCCATGCCTTCTTGCAAACGGTCGGTCAGGGTCAGCCCGGGGTTGATGGCGTTGACGCGAATACCTTGCGGGCCATAGGCCACCGCCAAACCCACGCTGGCCAGCATCAGGGCGGCGTTGGCCGCACCGCCCGGCAGGTGAATGGCGCTGGCCACTTTGCCGCCATTGCCCACCACGTTGACCACGTTGCCCTGCCCGCGTGCCGCCATGCGTTTGATGGCCGGGTCCATCATGTGGATGTAGGTGAAGTATTTGGCCTGCATGGCGTCGGCCCAAGCCTCGGGTGTCAATTCGGGGGCGGGCGTGCGCTTGGCGGCCCCCGCCGAGTTGACCAAAACATCCACAGGTCCCAATGCCGCCTCTGCCGAGTCAAGCGCCCGCAAAGCCGCCGAAGCGTCGCGCAAATTGGCAGCCACGGTGTAGATGCGGTCGGCGGGGTGGCTGCGTTGCAGGGTTAGCCGGGCCGCGCTCAGGTTGGCTTCATCGCGGGACACCAGGCTGACCCGGGCACCCTCGTCCAAAAAAGCCTGGGCACTGGCCAGGCCAATGCCTTTGCTGCCGCCGGTGATCAAAATATGCTTGTCGCGCAAGTGCAGGTCCATGGTGTTCTCTTCTGCTGAAATAAGGAAAATTGAATGCCGCGATTTAAACACTCTTCAGAAAAATTTTCTCCATGAATGCCCAAACCAGTGCCTTGCGTGCGCGATTGAATCAACCCGGTCTGGTGGTTGCCCCCGGTGTTTTCGACATGGTGTCTTTGCGGCTCGCCGACAGCTTTGGTTTTGACGCGCTTTATATGACGGGTTACGGCACCGTGGCCTCGCACATGGGGCTGCCAGATGCGGGGCTGGCCACCTATTCCGACATGGTGGGCCGTGTGACGGCCATGGCCGGTATGGCCCGCACGCCTCTGATTGCTGATGCCGACACGGGCTATGGCGGCTTGCTGAACATGCGCCACACCGTCCGTGGCTACGAAGCGGCGGGCGCTGCGGCCATCCAGCTCGAAGACCAAGAGTTCCCCAAAAAGTGCGGCCACACGCCCGGACGGCGGGTGATTCCTATGGCCGACATGGTGCGCAAAATTCGCGTGGCGGTGGACTCTCGAGAATCAAAAGATTTTTTGATCATTGCCCGCACCGACGCCCGCACCACGTTGGGTCTGGACGAAGCGCTGCGCCGGGCCGAAGCCTATGCGCGGGCTGGGGCCGATGTGTTGTTTGTCGAATCGCCCGAGACGCAAGAAGAAATGCGCCGCATTGGCGAAAGCTTTGATTTGCCCTTGGTGGCCAACATGGTCGAGAAAGGGCGCACCCCGGTCTTGACCCGCGACGAGTTGGCGGGCTTGGGCTACAAGCTGGCGATTTTCCCGGTCACGGCCTTGCTGGCTGGGGTGCAGGCCATGACCCAGGTGTACCGGCAGTTCAAAGACACGGGTTCTTCGGCCCATGGCAACACAGCTTTGTATGACTTTGCCGATCTGACCCGGTTGATGGGTTTTGAAGATGTGTGGGCATTTGAAAAGCGCTACGCCGAGCCCGACTGAATGGCAGGCAGCGTGCAAAACGACTTCATCACAAACCAGGAGACAAAAATGCGCTTATTGAAGAACACCCATCGCCGAATCGGCCTCAGGCAATTACTGACCACAGCCGCGGTGGCGAGCGCGGGCAGTTTGTTGGGCGGTGCGCTTTTATTGGGTTCGGGCGGGGCCTGGGCGCAAGCAGCTTACCCCAGCAAACCCATCCGACTGGTGGTGCCCTTTACACCGGGCGGGGTGACCGACACCAGTGGCCGCCTGATCGCCGAGCAGTTGTCCAAACGGCTGGGCCAACAAGTGGTGGTGGACAACAAACCCGGTGCCTCGGGCAACATCGGCACCCAGTTGGTGGCGACGGCAGAACCCGATGGCTACACCTTGTTGCTGGGTTTCGATGGCACGCTGGTCATCAACCCACATGTGTTCCCCAAAGTGGGCTTTGACACCGCCAAAGACTTTGCCCCCATTGGCAAGATTGGCGATGCGATTTTGATTTTGGTGTCGCACCCCGGTGTGGCGGCCAAAAGCCTGAAAGAGGTGATCGCCCTGTCTAAAACCCAAGCGGGTGGTTTGTCTTATGGCACCTCGGGAACCGGGGGCACACCCCACATTGCGGGCGAATTGCTCAAACAACGCACCGGGGCCAACCTGACCCACATTCCCTACAAAGGCGGTGGCCAGGCCATGACCGACGTGCTGGGTGGCAACATTCCGCTGGTCTACACCGCGGTGGCGGGGGCCATTCAACACGTCAAGTCGGGCAAGTTGCACGCGGTGGCTGTGTCCAGCGCTCAGCGTGCATCGTCCTTGCCCGATGTGCCCACCTTCATTGAAAACGGCGTGACCGATTTCGACATCAACTCGTGGGTTGGTTTGTTGGCACCCGCCAAAACGCCCAAACCTGTGCTGGACAAACTCAACACCGAACTGAACGCTGTGCTGAACGACCCCGCCGTGCGCGAACGCTTGAGCGTGCTGGGCATCACCGCCAGCCCCGGCAGTGCCGACAAGTTTGGTCAAGAGATGCAGCGCGATTTGGGGCGCTTTGGGGCGGTTGTCAAATCGGCCAACATCAAGGCCGAATAAAGCCCACTTCAGGCCAACAGCCCTTTGACCAGGGGCTGCGCCAGGCGTTCACCTTCTTGTTGCCAAAATGCGGGCGGCGCACTTTGTATGCGCTCGATGGCGTTGCCCATGTGTGTGGCTGCGGCTTGCCGGGCGGCCGTGGCATCGCCTGCCTCCACCGCCTGCAAGATGGCCAGGTGCTCGGTTTGCACCTGCGCCGCAAAATCCACCCGCCGCGCTTCGTTGGCCCGCGTCACTTGGGTGGCGCCGTGCAAAAACTGGCCCAAATACTCCAAAGTCTGAATCAGGAAGGGGTTGCGCGCCGCCTCGGCAATGGCCCGGTGAAACTTCACGTCTTCGGCCACGCCGTTGCCTCCCGCCAGAACCGCTTCGTTCAGGGCCTGTACCGCTTGCGCAATGGACCGGATGTCTGCGGCGTTGCGCCGTTGGGCGGCCAATGCGGCGACCTCGGCCTCTAGCGCCCGCCGCACCTCCACCATTTGAACCACGGCCTCCTGCGAGGCGGCATGCCGGGCCTCGAAATTGAGCGGTGCAAAAGGCAGCTTTTGGCTCACAAACACCCCGCTGCCTTGGCGTGAATCCACCAAGCCCAAAGACTTGAGGCGAGAAACCGCTTCGCGCACCACGGTGCGGCTGACTTCAAATTGCGTTACCAAGCGCGCCTCGGTGGGCAGTTTGTCCCCCGGCAACAAGCGCCCCTGCTGAATTTCGGCGGCCAATTGCTTGGCCACTTGGTCAGACAAGCGCGCACCACTGGTGACGGGAGTGAAGTTTTGGCTCATGAAGTTGTCATACAAAAGACGAAACGCAAGCATAGCCTGAGTTGTGGGTTTGTGCTGCGGGGGGCGAGGGGGCTTTCGTTTTGCATGCCTTTTGGCATTTTTTGGCAAAGCACATTTGTAGTGCATCCATTGAAAAGCCAGCGATGCAAGGCACCTTCAGGGGGCGCGGTGCTTGCCGGATCGCTGGCATAAGGGTTGCTTGACCCACTGGATTCCTTTGATGAGGAATGCGTTGAATGCTTTGGTTATACGTCTCCCACGCGAATGTAATTGTTTACAGGGAAAACCACTAATAAGGCACTTTGCGACTTGTATACGAT
Organism: Limnohabitans sp. Rim8; assembly: GCA_945877725.1. GTDB lineage: Bacteria > Pseudomonadota > Gammaproteobacteria > Burkholderiales > Burkholderiaceae_C > Limnohabitans_A. The sequence continues at coordinate 2,959 of CAMDXR010000139.1, read as the reverse complement.
CCTTTGTACAAAATTTAAACCTTCAGGAGTTCTCATGACCCAACACGATCTCAACTCTTCTCGCCGCCAATTCGTCCAAACTTTGGGCACGGCTGCTGGTGTCGCTGCCTTTCCTGCGTTGGCTCAGGCCAACGAAGTTAAGGTTGGATTTTTGTTGCCCTTAACGGGTTCGTTTGCCGAATCGGGCCAGTTGATCAAGGAGGCCGTGGAAATGGCCATCGATGAGATCAATGCTTCCGGTGGCATCAAATCTCTGAAGGGGGCCAAAATTGTGGGGGTGTACGGCAACTCTACAAGTGTGGACGAAGCCAACACCGAAACCAACCGCATGATCTCCCGCGATAAAGTTTCAGCCATCGTGGGAGCCTACTCGTCAGGGGCCACCATCTCCAGCACGGTGATTGCCGAGCGCAACAAAGTGCCTTATCTGGTGCCCAACGCGCTGGCCGACGAGATTACCTCACGCGGCTTGAAGTTTGTTTTCAAGACCGTGCCGCATTTCTCGCAATTCGCCATCAACTCGGGGGAAGTCGTGTCCCAGCTCAGTGGGGGGCAGGCCAAGACCTGCGCTTTAGTCCGCGAAAACAACTTCTTTGGCAATGTGGTGTCGCGCGAGTTCAACAAGCACATAGGCAACTACAGCCTTAAGCTCCTCAAAGATAACGTCTTTCCTACCAATCCGACCACATTTGAAGACGTGATCCTGTCGCTCAAGAGAGACAACCCCGATGTGGTGTTCGCCTCTGGCGAGCCCTCATCCATTACGCTGTTGTTCAAACAAATGGCGGAGCTCAAGTACTGGCCGAAGATGGGTTGGGTCGGTCTGGGCGGTGGCTACACCAACCCTACCACCTGGGCCAACCTGGGTAAGCAAGGCGATGGCGTGATTGTGATTAACGACTGGTTCCCCGACATCAAACTGCCAGGCGCAAAAGAAGTGAATGAGCGCTTCAAGAAGCGGTCCAAAGGCAAAGACATGCTCGGCAATGCCAACACCACTTATGCCGGTGTACACATCCTTCGCGCAGCCATCGAGAAGGCCGCATCGACCGATGGTGTGGCCATTCGCGATGCATTGGCAGGACTGGACTTGGTGTTGGGGCCGCAATCCTTTATGTACGAGCGTGTCAAGTTCGACAACACCGGCTTCATGCCGCGCACCACGCTGGTGGCCGCCCAGGTGTCAGGCGGTCAGTCCAAGGTCATCTGGCCTTCGGCTTACCAAACGACCAAAGCCGTTTGGCCCGTCACGCGCTGACGCTTTAGGGTTTCTGTTTCTCTGACCCCAGGTTGCCCTGCTAAGGCAGGGCAACCTTATTCGGGCTTTCTCCATGAGTTTTGAAGTGATTCTCCAGACCGTGCTGCTGGGTCTGCTGCAAGGCGGCATCTATGCACTGGTCGCCTGCGGACTGACGCTGATTTATGGCGTCATGAAAATAGTCAACTTTGCACATGCGGAGTTCCTCACGCTGGGCATGTACCTGGCCATCACCGCCTTCAACCTTGGGGCATCACCTTATATGGTGGCGCTGCTGATATTTGCTCTGGTTGCCGTGCTGGGTGCAGGTATCCAGAGCTTGCTTATCCGTCCCGCGCTTCAGCACCCGCAAATCAACCAGATGCTGATCACGATCGGGCTGTCCACCATGATGATCGGGGCCATGCAGCTCATCTGGGGGCCCAATAACCAAGTTCTTAAGCTCGAATGGAGCGGCGAGGCCATGGAGCTGGGTGGCGTACGGTTGACCTATGTGCGCCTGATTTCGTTTGCTGCGGCAACGCTGATTGCGGCGCTGGCCTGGTGGTTCCTGAAGCACACTCGCACTGGCATGGCGATGCGCGCAGCGTCGCAAAATCCGCAGTCGGCCCGCTTGATGGGCATCGAGGTCATGCGGGTCAACATGATTACCTTTGGTGTGGGCACAGGGTTGGCGGCCATGGCCGGGGTGCTGATTGCGCCGGCCTTTTTTGCCAACCCCACTTTCGGCACCGACTACTTCATCTTGCCGGCTTTCGTGATTGTGGTATTGGGCACGATGGGCAATTTTCCGGGTGCCCTCATTGGTGGGCTGATCATCGGTGTGGCGGAAGGGCTAGGCGGGCTGGTTTTTGGCCCGGCGATGCGCCAACTGGTGAGTTTGCTGCTGTTTGTGGTGGTGCTGTTGTTCCTGCCGCGAGGCCTGTTCAAAGGCAAGGTTTCCTGAAGTACGGACGAGATCTCATGAACAAATTTCTATCGGAATGGAACAACTGGCAATTGGCCGTGGCGCTGGGCTTTGTGTTGCTGTGCGCGATGGGTGGCAGCGCGGTCGAGTCGGACTACCTGATTCAGGTGATGGTATTGGCCGCCGTCTATGCTGCCGTGGGCACCGCATGGTCGATTGCGGGCGGCCTGTCGGGCCTTTTGCTGTTGGGATACATCAGCTTTTTTGGTTTGGGTGCGTACGTGGACGGCCTCTTGTTCACCAAGATGGGCCTGAATCCCTGGCTTTGCATCGTGCTGGGTTTCATCTCAGCAGCCGCGTTGGCGTGGGTGATATCACTGGTCACACTGCGCTTTGGCTTAGGTGAAGATTACTTCGCCATGTTCACGGTGGCGCTCTCACAAGTGCTGAAATATGTGCTTTTGAATTGGGACTATGCGGGGGGTGCCACCGGCATTTACCTGACCGTGATTGAAGCCAACTTTTGGACGCTGAGCTTTGTTGAGCGCAAACCGTATCTGTACATTGCGTTGGTGTTGCTGGCGGTGGTGATCTTGGTCAATTACGGCGTACAACGTTCACGCCTTGGCTACTACTTGGCCGCCGTGCGCGAGAACGACCAGGCGGCCGAAGCGCTCGGCATCAATGTGCGCAAAGTCAAGACTCAGGCCATGATCATCAGCGGCGGTTTGGCCGGCAGCATTGGGGCCTTCTACACTCAGTTCGCCACCTTCATTGACCCCAAACAGGTCTTC
>CAMDXR010000138.1 GCA_945877725.1 Limnohabitans sp. Rim8 | reverse complement strand
TCGGTGCAGGTGGTCAAAAGCGGCGTGCAGGTGACCATGGAGATCAATGTCCATGTGGTCGGGCAAGACCGGCCGTCGGTCATCAACGATTTGGTCATGCTGTACATGTAAGCACAAGGCGGTTTCAGGCCGCTTTGTGTTGAGATGTTCTGCCCGGTTGGGTTAAAAAATAAAGCGAGCGAGACACCCATGAGTCAATCCATGCTTGAGGACATAGCCAGTCCACAGATTTACACCCACCCGGCGGAACTGCACGAGCGCTATGCGCGCTTGCGCCAAAGCGCCCCCGTTTCGTGGTGCGAGCACCCGGCCTACCGGCCCTTTTGGGCGCTGGTCGGTCACAAAGACATTTCCGAGGTCTCCAAGCAAAACGATTTGTTCTTGAACGCGCCTCGGTTAACACTCGTGCCCAAGGCCATTGAAGACTATTTGGCTTCTACTGGGCGTGGCCGTGATGGCTCGGTCAGAACCATCATTGACATGGATGAACCCGACCACCGCGATTACCGCAAAGTAACGCAAAGTTGGTTTTTGGGCCAAGGTGTGGCGCAGTTCGAGAGCCGTGTTCAGGCCATGGCGAAGCGCAGTGTCAGCCGCATGGCCGAGCTGGGCAGTGATTGTGATTTTGCGGTGGACATTGCCAATTGGTTTCCGCTCTATGTGATCATGGGCATTTTGGGTTTACCCGAAGAAGACGCGCCCTTTATTTTGCGCTGCACACAAGCCATGCTGGCGGCCAGTGATCCGGAATTGCAACGCGACCAGCAGGCCTTTGGCACGGCAGAGTTTGAGCAGCTGTTTGCCTACTTAGGCACCATCGTCGAAAAGCGCCGCCGTGAACCCACCGATGACCTGGGCAGCGTGATAGCCAACGGGCTGGTCAAGGGCCAAGCCATGGGCATGCTGGAGACGCTGTCCTATTTGATGCTGACCTCTACCGCTGGCCACGAGACCACCAGTTCGGCGATTTCTGGCGGGTTGCTGGCCTTGATAGAAAACCCGGCGGCTGACCAAGCGACACGACAAAACCCATCACTGTGGGAAACAGGGGCCGATGAAATCGTGCGTTGGGTATCGCCCGTCAGGCACTTCATGCGCACGGCGGCGCGTGATTGCCATGTGGGCGGGCAGGCCATCAAGGCGGGTGATTCGCTGGCCTTGTTTTACCTGTCTGCCAACCGCGATGAAACGGTGTTTGAAAACCCCTTCGAATTCAACCCTGCCCGAACCCCTAACCGGCATTTGGGCTTTGGACTGGGCGGACATTTTTGCTTGGGCAGGCTGCTGGCCCTGACCGAAATTCGCACACTCATGCGTGAAGTGCAAAGCCGCGTGGCGTCTATCGAGCTTGCGGGTGATCCGCAGTGGACACAAAGCAATTTTGTGGGTGCGATCAAGCGCATGCCCGTTCACTACAAGATGGCCTGAGCATGCAAGGTCGCGCCTACTTTCAATGTATCTTGGCGCTGTGCTTGGCATGGACCGCACTGGGTCATGCCCAAGCGCCGGTCGATGCGCGGCAAAAAAATGTGGAGTTGATCAAAGAAAAGCAGGCCCTGCACATCGGCACGCTGGCCTACCTTTGGGGTTTCCCGATCGTGGACTTATCGCGCCAGATGCACAACGAAACCCATCGCGTGGCACCTGTGCAAGCGGTTTTGGCCCCCGTAAACCAGTTCTTTTATAACCAGAACCTGATCACGCCAGAGACTGCCGGAGAGCTGCGCGCGCCCAACAGCGACACCTTGTATTTGAGCGGCTGGTTTGACCTGTCCAAAGAACCCGTGGTGGTGCAGGTGCCCGATACCGCCGGGCGTTATTACACCCTGGCGGTGACAGATTTTTTCAATGAAGTCACGCACCTGGGGCGCCGCACCACCGGCACGCACGCACAGGCGTTCGCCCTGGTGGGGCCGAAGTGGCAGGGCTCTTTGCCCGCCGGGGTCAAGCCAATCAACATGGCGACCCAAAAAGTCTGGATTTTGGGCCGACTGGCGGTGACGGGCGAGCCCGATTTACCGGCCGCCCGCGCACTGTTACAAAAGTTCAACTCGGCCCCGTTGTCTGCTTGGCAAGCCGGGCCTGCCGTGCTAGGGGGGCCAAGCAAACCGCAACCTGTACCCGCCGAGGCCGCCAAAGCCGAACCTTTGGGCCGCTTGGTCTACTTCGAGTGGCTCAATCGCTGGCTGCAAGACAACGCACCGCGCCCCGGTGAAGAAGCCTTGGTGCGCATGTTTGACCAAATTGGGTTGGGGCCTAATTCAAAGTTCAAGGCCGACGCGCTGGACGCAGCCACCCGGCGCGGGTTGGAGGCGGCGATTGCCGAAGCGCAAGCCCTGTTGCGGGCCAGCTCACAGCAGCCTTTGCCCGACGTGCGCAATGGTTGGATATTTCCGTTGGGCTTGGCCGACTATGGCGAGAACTACCTCATGCGCGCCTCAGTGGCCGCCGGGGGGTATGCCAATCGCCCGGAAGAAACGGTTTATGCCGCTCGCACGGTAGATGAGCGTGGGCAGCTAATGACCGGAAATAATCGCTACCGCATTCGATTCGCGCCCGGCACACTGCCACCCGTGGGCGCGTTTTGGTCCATCTCGGCCTATGACCTGCGCACTTTTTCATTGATACCCAACAGCGCCAGAAGGTTTGCCATTGGTGATCGAACACCTGGGTTGTTGCGTGAACCTGACGGCTCTTTGGTGATTGATGTGTCCAGCCAGCCGCCGCCTCGGGGCAGTGCCAACTGGTTGCCCGTCAGCGATGCGCCGTTTTCTTTGATTGTGCGAATGTATGAACCCGATCGCGCCATTCTGGACGTTCGGTATCTGCTCCCCCCTCTTGAGTTGACAAATTGAAGCGGTCATTTACAAAATAAAAACCACTTCATTGACAGCAGCAGTGACCAGTTGAATTTCAATAAACAGGGACAAAACATGATGACTACCCGGCTACAAAACCAAACCATGATGGCCTTTATTTTGTCGGCCAGTCTGGCCTCTACCATCGGGGGGCTGCCGTTCAATGTGCTGCCCGTCATGCTGGGCAGCTTGGCCGATTCGTTCGGCCTCGATGCCCAGACCACCGGCTTGCTTGGCTCCACTTGCTTTGCCGGTTATTTGGTGGGCACGCTGGGGGCCCCTTTCTGGATGAACCGGCTCAATTGGCGCTTGCTCACCGTGATCAGCGCCTTGGGCACTGCAGTGTCCTTTGCCTTGAGCTCGCAGGTCGTCAATGTGCAATTGCTGTTTGTCATTTGGGCCTTGATCGGCTTTTTTGCCTCCACCATGACCTGTTTGGGCATGCGCATTTTGTCGGACCTGCCCGACAAAGTGCGGGCCTTTGGTATCCGGCAAGGGGTTGAGCTGTCGGTCACGGCGGCGGTGCTGTTTGCCTTGCCCCCCTTGGTGATTGCTTACTTTAAATACCCCGGTGCGGCGCTGGCACTGGCGGGCGTGGTGGCCATTTTGGGCCTGTCGGCTTTTTGGGTGCCTCATGGGGCGAGCGCTGCACAAGACAACGCCAATCAAGCGACGGCCTCGGGGGCTTATTTGCCGCTGGCCGCTTGGAAGGCTTTGGCCGTGTTCTTTGTTTTCTTGGTCGGCAATATCGGCCTGTGGGCATTTTTGGAGCGCATTGGCTCGGGCCTGAAAATCTCCCCAGCCGAAATGGGCACTGTTTTTGCGGTGCTCAAGTTGTTGGGCGGGGTGGCTGCTTTCTTTGTGGCCGCCGTGGGTGAGCGCGTGGCACCGGGGCGTGCCGCCTGGTGGGTGTTGGGCGCAGTGGGGGTGGGCTTGTTGCTGCTGGGCAGTGCCAGTGGTTTTGTCGGCTTTGCCATGGGCGCCTGGGTGTGGGAATTTGCCTTCACCTGCGGTTGCGTGTTTCATGCAGCAGGCATCGCCCGCAGCGACCCGAGTGGCCGTGCCGTGATGCTGGTGCCCGCAGTGTTTGCGTTCAGCTCGATGGCCGGTCCTGGCTTGGCCGGTCAAATTATGGCGGGTGGCAACACATTTGGTGTGCTGATGTTTGCGCTCGCGTCCACCTTGTTACCCGTGCTCGTGAATCTGTTTCGCCGCAAGGAGTAAAAGGCGCTTCAAGGGGGTTGGAAATGTACTTTAGAGGTCCGATCAACCCATAAAAATGGGCCGCCTTGATCTTGTCACCCCCGACCTGATTCCTGTCACCCCCGACCTGATCGGGGGTCCATGCCTTCGGCGGTGATGGATACCCGGTCGTAGCCGGGTATGACAGATGCGTCGGGTATGACAGATGGGGCGGGTATGACAGAGCGTCGGGTATGACAAATGAAGCCGGGGATGGCCTTGAAAAAATTTAAAGCGCTGCTTCGATCGCGTCAATGAACAGTGCGGCTACATCGCAGCCCATCTGGTCGGTGATTTCTTGAAAGCAGGTGGGACTGGTGACGTTGATCTCGGTCAGGCTGTCGCCAATGATGTCCAGGCCCACCAACATCAGTCCGCGAGCGGCTAAAACCGGCCCCAGCGCTTCGGCAATTTCGCGGTCGCGTGCCGACAAGGCTTGGGCCACCCCCTTGCCACCTGCCGCCAGGTTGCCGCGCACCTCTCCTCCTTGCGGGATTCGGGCCAGGCAAAACGGCACAGGCTTGCCGCCAATCAGCAGCACACGCTTGTCACCTTGCGCAATGCCTGGCAAAAACTTTTGCACCATCACGGTTTGTTGGCCACCCTGGTTCAGGGTTTCAATGATGGCCCCGAGGTTCAGGCCGTCGGCACCGACCTTGAAAATGCCCGTGCCGCCCATGCCATCGAGCGGCTTCAGGATGATGTCGCCGTGCGTGGCATGAAATGCCCGAATATCGGCCTCGCTGCGCGTGACCAAGGTGGGCGCAATGAACTGGGGGAACGCCATGATGGCGAGTTTTTCGGGGTGGTCGCGCAAAGCAGCGGGGCTGTTGAAGACTTTGGCCCCCTCCCGCTCAGCTTGGCCCAGCAAATGGGTAGCGTAGAAATATTCGCTGTCAAAGGGGGGGTCTTTGCGCATGACCACGGCGTCAAAGTCTTTGAGCGATGCACGTTGCGTAGCGGTTTCGGTGAACCAGGGCGCCTGTTCGCCGGTCAGGTGAATCTGGCGCACTTGGGCCGAAACCGCTTCACCCTGTTGCCAGCGAACATCGGTCATTTCGCAGGCCACGACTTGGTGGCCGCGTTTTTGCGCTTCGCGCATCATTGAAAAAGTGGTGTCCTTATAAATCTTGAAGGACTCGAGGGGGTCGGCAATAAAGAGGAAATTCATGAGTTCATTGTAGGGGGGAGGCCGCAAGCTTGCTGGGCAGGCCAACCACTTGCAAACGGGCCGCTTGGCACTGCACGCGAAGCTGTGTGGCCAGGCCCAAATATTCGCCGTCTGCTGCAAGCGGCACACCTTCTGTGCAGCCCACTTGCAGTGTTTGGTAGGGCCAGCACTGGATGCGGGGATCGCCCAGATGCTTGCCAATCAACAAGCGCGGCAAGAGATTTAATACACCCAGCCGACCCATGGGGCCCGCCAGCAAGGCATCCAACTGCCCATCGTTGACGCGGCCATGCGGCACTGCGGGCATGCCCGATGCAAAGGTGGGCGTGTTCAGGCTAGAGGCAAACAGCGCGTGCCCCGAGAAATTGGGTTGCCCCTCGGTGCTGACGCTCAAGTGCCAAGTGCGCAAATAGGTGAGCTCCTTGATTGTGGCCCACAGGTAACGCGGCAAACCCCTCAACCAACGCGGCCCGTTCAGGGCACGCAAACCAACCGATGAATCAAAGCCCGCCGTGAGGCTGGATAAAAAAGGGGTTTCGTGGGTTTGGCCTTGCAAATCGGTCCAGCTTGCCAGGCCGGTATCGACCGGCTCAGCGTGACTGTTTAGGGCCTGTTGCAAAGCAGCATCCCAGCGCTGACCGTAAAGCCCGAATGCGCGGGCGCAGTCGTTGCCACTGCCCATGGGCAACAAGGCCAAAGTGTGTTTTCGGGCCAGTAAGGCCGGTAACCAGCGGTTGAGGGTGCCGTCGCCCCCAACCACCACCACCCGGCTGCCTTCGGGCATTGCGTGCAAAAGTGCCAGACTTTCGCTCAGCTGGCTTGGGGCGGCCCATTGAACACTGGGCGCGTGCTTTTGCAGCCAGCCTTGTATGCGCGGAATGCACTTGGCGGCGCGCCCGCCTTGCGCGTGCGGATTGACCAGAATCAGCGCCATGCTGCCGCGCTTACTGAAAGGCCACTTCGGCAAAGCTGCGCAACTTGCGACTGTGCAGTTGCGCCGGGCCAGCATCGCGTAAAAGCGTCACCGCCCGAATGCCGATTTTGAGGTGCTGGTTAACCCGCTCGCGATAAAACTGGTTGGCCATGCCGGGCAGCTTGATCTCGCCGTGCAGCGGTTTGTCGCTCACACACAGCAGCGTGCCATACGGCACCCGGAAGCGAAAACCGTTGGCGGCAATGGTGGCGCTCTCCATGTCCAAAGCCACGGCACGGCTTTGGCTAAAGCGCCGTTGTGGCGTGCTGGCCACATTGCTGGTGGGCAGCAACTCCCAGTTGCGGTTGTCGGTGCTGGCCACAGTGCCAGTGCGCATCAGGCGTTTGAGCTCCCCGCCTTTGCAGCCCGTCACTTCAGACACGGCACGCTCCAGTGCCACCTGAACCTCGGCCAGAGCCGGAATCGGCACCCACAGCGGCAATTCTTCGTCCAGCACATGGTCTTCGCGTACATAGGCATGGGCCAACACATAGTCGCCCAACTGTTGGGTGGTGCGCAAACCTGCGCAATGCCCCAGCATCAACCAAGCATGGGGCCGCAACACGGCAATGTGGTCGGTGATGGTCTTGGCGTTGGCTGGGCCCACGCCAATATTGACCATGGTGATGCCACTGTGGCCCTTGCGCACCAAGTGGTAGCCGGGCATTTGCGGCAGACGGGGCGGTGTTTGACCCAAGGCATCTACAGCTTCAGGCGGCAAACCCACGCGGCGCGTCACCACGTTGCCGGGCTCCACAAAAGCGATGTATTCGCTGCTCGGGTTTTGCATCTCGGCACGCCCCAAAGCGACAAATTCGTCAATGTAAAACTGGTAATTGGTGAACAACACATAGTTTTGAAACCAGTGCGGAGAGGTGCCCGTGTAGTGGCGCAGGCGTTGCAGCGAATAGTCAATGCGGGGGCGGTGAACAGTGACAGCGGTGCGGGCTGTCCAGGGGCAGGCTCGTAGGTGCCGTTGGCAATGCCATCGTCCATGGCCATGAGGTCGGGCAGGTCAAAAATATCGCGCATTTGGGCGCGCCGCTCGGCACTCATCTCGCCTTCGATGTGGTCATTTTCAGCAAATGAAAAATGAACCGGAATCGGTAACTGGCTGGTGCCCACCTCCAGGGCCCCCCCGTGATTGGCCAGCAGCAAGCCAAACTGCTGGCGCAGGTAATAAGCAAACAAATCGGGGCGCGTGAGGGTAGTTTCGTAACGTCCCGCAGACGCCACAAAGCCGTAGCTCAGCCTTTCGGTGGCCAAGCTCTTGGGGGGTGACCAGGCGGTGTGGGTATGGATGCGCACAAAGGGGTAACAGGCGCGAACCTTGTCAACCATCGGCTCCCCGGCCACATACCGGCGCATGGCTTCGCGCAAATGGTTCAAGCTTTGTTCATAGATGGCCAGCACGCGCTGCAAGGCAGCATCGGCATCGTCAAACAATTCGGGGGCGATGAAGTGTGTGGGTCTTTGCATGGTGCCATTGTGCACAGGCTTTAAAGCCATTCAATCATCCGGGGGCCCAGACCGATGCGGTGCTACTTGTTCAGTGGTTGTTGACCCAGTTTTCGACGGTTAATCCGGCAAATCCGCGAAAATCGGCTTCATTGTTGGTGACCAGTGTGACACCCAGCGACTGGGCGTGCGCAGCGATCAGTTTGTC
>CAMDXR010000137.1 GCA_945877725.1 Limnohabitans sp. Rim8 | reverse complement strand
GGGGCGCTCAATGTAGATACAGAAACAGAGGCCCTTGAAATTGAGGTGCCCGAGGTGGGCATGGCCCGCATTTTGCGCACTGCCCATGAGGCCTTGGCAGCCGAGTTGATCGAGTCCATCAAGGCTTGCGAGCCGGTTTTCTTTGAACGCCTGGTGTTGCAGTTGCTGTTGAACATGGGTTACGGCGGCAGCCGCCAAGACGCGGGCCGCACCGTGGGCCAGTCGGGCGACGGGGGCGTGGACGGCATCATCAACGAAGACCCACTGGGGCTGGACACCATTTATCTGCAGGCCAAGCGTTGGCAAGACGCCGTGGGCGAAGGCCCGGTGCGCGACTTTATAGGGGCGCTGGACATTAAGGGCGTCAAAAAAGGCGTGTTTTTAACCACCAGTTATTTCACGCCCGCAGCGCGTTTGGCGGTGCAAAGCATCAAATCTGACAAAAAGATTGTTTTGATAGATGGAGCCCATTTGGCCGACCTGATGATTGCCCACGATCTAGGCGTCAGCGTGGCCGCCACCTACCAGCTCAAACGCATGGACACCGATTACTTTGCCGAAGATTAAGGGCCTTGTGTTTTGTTTATCGTTTTAACTTTTGATAAAAATTCTCATGAGAACCCAAAAGCAACAACATTCTTGAACCGGGGTCGTATTCGTAGGCCAGCAGCATGGGCTGTTGTTGGCTTCGGTATTTATAAACGAATACCCCAGAGAGATCGCCTTTTTGGGGTTCTCCCAAAGTGGGGTCTGCAGTGATGGCCTCTACGGCATGGTCTGCATCGGTTTTTTGCTGCAGGTGTAGTTTTTTATACGCTCTGGCAAAAGCGGCGCTTTGCAGCACCTGAACTGTGCTCATTTGGTGCGTGATTGTGGAATAAACGGCGTGGCCAGCACGGGGCCTTCAGCTCGGGCAATCATCAGTTCGCGCACAAACTCTGTGGGCAGGTCAGGGTTGTCAAGGGCGGCTTTGCCCACCATGGCCCAGAATTCAATTTGGCCCGCGATGGTTCGCCGCTCAGCAGTGGCGTGCGCTTTCGCTTGTTCGTAAAGCGTATCGTCGATTCGTACTGGCATGCCCATAAAGTTCACCTTGAAGTAATTTGCTACAAATGTAGCAGGGCTGGGGATTCAAGGTCAAGTTGACTGGACAGCGGCGCGTGCGCGCCGCTGCGCTCAAGCCAGCAAATCCAGCAGCGTGCGGGCGATCACTTTGGTGGCGCGGCGCAGGTCTTCCAGTTGCACATGTTCGTCAGCGCGTTTGGCGTTGGATTCGCGCACGGTGCGCGGGCCAGCACCATAGATCACGCCGGGGATGCCGCGTTCCACGTACAGGCGCACGTCGGTGTAGAGCGGGGTGCCCACTGCGGGAATGGCTTCGCCAAACACTTGTTGGCCGTGGTTCTGGATCGCATCGACCAAGGGTTGGTTGCCGGGCAGGGGTTTCATGGCGTTGGCCAACAACATGCGGCGTACGTCCACTTGCAGTTGTTTGCCGCCACGCGGTGGGTTGAAGCTGGCCGCGGCTTGGGCAATGGTTTGCCGAATGGCGGCCTCGACTTCGGCCGGGTTTTCTTCGGGGATCATGCGGCGGTCCAGCTTGAAGCTGACTTTGCCAGGCACCACGTTGGTGTTGGTGCCCCCGGTGATTTGGCCCACATTGAGGTAGGGGTGCGTGATGCCCTCCACCTGAGAGCTCACTTGCAGGTATTGGGTGTTCAGGGCGTGCAGGGCGTTCAGGATGTGCACTGCGCCTTGTATCGCGTCGGTGCCGCTGTCGGGAATGGCGGCGTGGGCCATTTCGCCGTGTACGGTCACTTCCATTTGCAAGCAGCCGTTGTGCGCGGTGACCACTTGGTAACTAAATCCCGCCGCAATCATCAAATCGGGTTTTGTCAGGCCTTGGGCCAGCAACCAGCCGGGGCCCATTTCGCCGCCAAATTCTTCGTCGTATGTAAAGTGCAGTTCCACGCCGCCTTTGAGCGGTGTTTGCAGCGATTCGAGGGCGCGGGTGGCAAAGGTGAAGGTAGAAAAGTCGCTCTTGCTGACGGCGGTGGCGCGGCCGTACATGGCGCCGTTCTGGATCTCGCCGCCATAGGGTGGATGGGTCCAGCCTTCGCCGGGTGGCACCACGTCGCCATGGGCGTTCAGGGCAATGGTTTTGCCTGCCCCGTAGTGGCGGCGCACGATCAGGTTGGTGATGCTTTCCAGTCCGTAGGCCTTGACATCGGCTGCGGGTACGACGTGCTTTTCTGCCTCAAAGCCCATGGGCTTAAGCAGTTCTGCGGTACGTTCGGCGTGCGGGGCATTGTTGCCGGGCGGGGTGTCGGTGGGCACTTGCACCAAGGCTTGCAAAAACCGGACTTGCTCGTCAAAGTGCGCGTCGATCCAAGCGTCGAGTTGGCTGTATTGGGCTGAAAGATTGACGTTAGGGGCGCTCATGACATTTCCAGGCTGAGTTGATTCAAAAGGTGGCTGAAGGCGTCGATGCACAGTTGCATGTCGTCGCAGGTGGTGGATTCGAGTGGGTTGTGGCTGATGCCTGCGTTTTCACCGCGTACAAACAGCATGGCTTGCGGCATGACCTCATGCAGTTTCATGGCGTCGTGGCCTGCGCCGCTGGGCAGCTTGAACAGCGGCACGCCCAACGCACTCACGGCACGTTCCCAACGGGCTTGCCATTGCGGTGCGCTGGGGGCGGCGGGGGCGCTCATGGTCAGCTCGGTTTTGATGCGAATGCCGCGCCGCTGTGCAATGCTTTGCAGTTGCGCCAGCACGTCGGCCACCAGGGCGTCGCGCTGGGGGTCGGTGGGCGCGCGCATGTCCAGGCTGAACAAGCAGCGGCCCGGGACCACATTGATGGAGCCGTTGGGCACTTGCAATTGCCCGATGGTGGCCACGCTGTCACCGTCTTGTGCGGCGCGTTGCTCAAGGTACAAGGCCAGTTCGGCCACGGCACAGGCAGCATCGCGGCGGCGGTCCATGGGGGTGGTGCCCGCATGGCTGGCGGTGCCAATGGCTTCGCACAGGTAGCGCACGCTGCCATTTATGGAGGTGACCACGCCCAGGGGGATGTTCACTTCGTTCAGCACCGGGCCCTGCTCGATGTGCACCTCAACAAAGCCCAAATATTGCGCCGGGTCGCGCTGGATTTTGGGGATGTCATCCACGTTCAGGCCCGCGTGGGCCATGGCTGCGCGCATGCTGACGCCGTCGGCGTCTTGCTGGTCCAGCCAGGCTGGGTTGAACTGACCAATGAGCGCCCCCGAACCGAGGAAGGTGGCCTTGTAGCGCTGGCCTTCTTCTTCGGCAAAGGCCACCACTTCGATGCCAAAGGGCAGACGTTTGCCTTGTTGGTGCAGTTGTTGCACGCAGGCCATGGGCACAAAAATGCCCAGGCGTCCGTCGTATTTGCCGCCGTTGCGCACGCTGTCGTAGTGGCTGCCGGTCATCAAATATTGGCCGCCAGCAACGTGCGCGGGGCCGGGGTGGTAGCGCCCCACCACGTTGCCCACGGCGTCGGTTTGTACGTCGTCAAAACCGCAGTCGCGCATCGTTTGGCTGATGGACTGGGCGCAGGCGCGGTGCGCATCGGTCAGATAAGTCACGGTCAACTGGCCCCGCTCGGCATAGCCGGGGTCGGTGTGTTGGGCCAGTTGTTCGTGCCAATCCCAGACTTGCTGACCTTGCGTGGGTTCCACCCCGAATTTATCGTTCAGCCGAATCTCCACGATGCGGTGAATGTTGCGCAGGCATTCGGCCAACTCAAAGTCGGGGTGGCCGTGCAGGCGGCGCTCAAACGCGTCGATGATCTGCCGCTTGTTGTAGCCCAGCCCGCGTGGCCCGCGAACCGCTAAGATGAACGGCCAGCCAAACTTGGCGTTGTAGTCGGCGTTGAGCTGTTGGATTTTGGCAAACTCTTCGGGCGTGCAATCGGTCAGGCCCGCCTTGGTTTGCTCGTGGGTGGATTCAGCTGTCAGCGTTTTGCTGACCATGGCTTTGCCCGCCAGCTCGGGGTGGGCACGGATCAGGCCCAGTTGGGCCTCGCGTCCGGCGCGGGCCAGCACTTCGGTCATGGCAAATTTGAGGTGCGCCAGCGATGTAAAAGGCCTTGCGTTCAGGGCTTGCTCGGCAATCCAGGGTGAATGCTCGTACAAACCGTCGAGCATTTGCGCCGCATCGGTGAGTGAAGCACTGTTCAGTTGTTCCAAGGTCAAGGGCATGGTGTCCTTTGCTGTTTAGATCGGGTGTTCTATGGAAGGCTGCCTCTGTGGCCGAATCTTCAAGCTGGGCATTTGGCCGCAGGGGCAGCCTCCCACAGGGTCATTCTTGGTAAGGGTGGGTGGTTTTCCAGTGCCGGGCAATGTCGATGCGGCGTGCCACCCAAACATGATCGTGCGACTGGATGTGGTCCAAAAAGCGTTGCAGCGCGGTGATGCGGCCCGGGCGGCCCAGCAAGCGGCAGTGCATGCCGATGCTCATCATCTTGGGGGCGTTGTCGCCGTTCGGGTCGCCCTCGGCATACAGCGCGTCAAAGGTGTCGCGCATGTACTGAAAAAACGGGTCGGCGTGAGAATAACCCTGGGGCAAGGCAAAGCGCATGTCGTTGCAGTCCAGGGTGTAGGGCACGATCAATTGCGCGGCATCGCTGCCGTCGGTCTTTTTGACCTTCATCCAGAAGGGCAGGTCGTCGCCGTAGTAGTCGCTGTCGTATTCAAAGCCGCCAAAATCGGCCACCAGGCGGCGTGTGTTTGGGCTGTCGCGCCCGGTGTACCAACCCAGCGGGCGTTCCCCCGTGAGCTTTTGCAAAATGTCCATGGCCTCGGCCATGTGGGCGCGTTCGGTGGCTTCGTCGATGTTTTGGTAGTGAATCCATTTCAGGCCGTGGCAAGCCATGTCGTAGCCCAGTGCTTTGAATGCAGCGGTCACGTCGTCGTGTTTTTGCAGCGCTGTGGCCACACCAAACACCGTGAGTGGCAGGCCGCGTTTTTCAAACTCGCGCAGCAAGCGCCACACCCCTGCTCTGGAGCCGTATTCGTAAATACCCTCCATGCTGATGTGCCGATCGGCAAAGGCAGGCGGGCTGAACATTTCGGACAAAAACTGCTCGGACCCGGCATCGCCGTGCAGCACGGAGTTTTCGCCACCTTCTTCGTAGTTCAGGACAAATTGCACCGCCACGCGTGCGCCGCCGGGCCATTGGGCGTGTGGCGGGTTGCGGCCATAGCCTTTCAGGTCGCGGGGGTAGGGCAGGGTGCTGTCGTAGGTGCTCATGTCGGTTCAGTCAGTTCGGTCGGTGCGGGAGGTGTGGGCCGAGATGGGAGATTTCAGGCCAATGCCAGCGAAATGTCGTGGGTGGGCACTTGGCGGTCAAAAGTCAGGCTTTGCTCGACATGCAACAGGTGTTCGTGCATGAGTTGTACCGCTTGGTTGGCGTCTTTGGCTTGCAGCGCTGCCACGATGCCCTCGTGCTCATCGGTGGAGTGTTCCGCCTCGTTGCGCGACTGGTACATCAGCGTAATCAGGGCGCAGCGAGAGATCAACTCGCCCAGCACTTGGGCCAAGACGTCGTTTTCCATCAGTTCGGCCATGCGCACATGAAAGTCGCCCAACAATTCGGTGCGCCCCGTCACGTCGCCTTGTTGCACGGCTTGGCGTTCTTGTGCAATGTGCTCCTTGAGGGCTGTAATTTGCGCTGGGGTGACTTGCTGCACAAAGGCGCGGGTCATTTCTGCCTCGAGCATGCGGCGCACGGCAAACACTTGCTTGGCCTCTTCTACCGACGGGGCCGCCACGAAAGCGCCACGAGCGGGCTCGAGCTTGATCAGCCTGTTTTGCGACAACTGGAACAAGGCTTGCCGAACCAAGGTGCGAGAAACCCCAAAATGGTCGGCCAGCTTTTGCTCGGCCAGTTTGGAGCCGGGCAACAATCGGTGCTCGACGATGGCGCGGGTCAACGATTCGACAATGTGGTGTGTGGTGGAAGTTTCCATGTCTCGCAGTCCCCTTTGGGCTTGTTTTTGTGTCTGTGGCAGAAATCATAGCCACAAAAAGCAAAATTGTATACACTCCAGTCGACTGGTTTTTGGGCGTTGAAATTGACCTCACAGCGAAACGCCAAAAACAAAGCACCCAATTAAATACGCCAACATTTAACTCAAGCGAGCAAAACCATGGGATTGAGCACACACGTTTTGGACACCATGCATGGCTGCCCGGCCGCAGGCATGCAGGTTGCCCTGTTTACCACCCAGGGAGAGCAAGCCACTTTGGTCAAAAGCTTCACCCTGAACAGCGACGGCCGCAACCCCGATGGCCTGTTGTACGACCATGCCAGCCTGCGCAAAGGCACTTACCGCTTGGTATTTGATGTGTCTGGCTATTTCAAAGCCAAAGGCGTAGACCTGCCCGAGCCCAATTTTTTGAACAAAGTGAGCCTGGACTTCGGCGTAGCCCACGAAGACCAGCACTACCACGTCCCCCTGCTCGCCAGCCCTTGGAGCTATTCCACCTACAGAGGCTCTTGAAATGACGGGGCTCTTGAGCTGACGGGGCGATGGGTGTCATTCACGGCATGGCCGGGTTGAGTCTTAATCTGTCATGCCCGACTTGATCGGGTATCCATGGTGATCAAAGTTATGGACCCCCGATCGGGTCGGGGGTGACAGTTTCATAAGGGGTGGCGGTTTCATAAGGGGGGCGGTTTCGCCCATCTTCAACAGGTGCCTGAGTCATAAATGACTACTATGGGTCGATGAAACGATCCGGGTATCTCATATTGATGGGTTTATTGGCTGCCTGCGGGGGCGGGGGCGATGGTCTGGTTCCGGTTCCCTCTTCAGCTTTGTCATTTTGTGGCGTGGTCACAGGCAGTGGCCGTATTTCGGGGCGGGTCACGTCGGTGCACGATGGCGATACGCTGACTTTGAATGGACAGTCCGTCCGGTTGGACAGCATTGATGCTCCGGAGCTGGGCCAGGCTTACGGCAGCTTGTCGCGTGACCATTTATCGAACCAAGTATTGAACCAGCGCGTCACGGTGACCTATACCAAAAAGGACCAGTACGACCGCGTGGTGGGCACGGTGTTCACAACAGATTGCACCAATTTGAATCTGCAACAAGTTTCGTCCGGGTCCGCTTGGTATTACGTGGCCTATCAATGCGAGATAGAGGCCCGCCTGCGCAAAGCCTATACCGCAGCGCAGGCCTCGGCTGGGGCCGCAAAGCTGGGTTTGTGGGCTTTACCAGCCGTGGCACCGTGGTTTTATCGAAACGGCGTGGATCCAAAGGTGCCAGAGACCTGTCCAAACGGGGACTCCCCTTCGGATTGATCTGGATTTGTCACTGATTGCTCGGATTTACCGCTACTTTTTCCCCCACAGCGTCGACAAGGGCGCGGCCCAAATTCCTTTGCCTAGGGGCATGATTTCATCGCCGTCATAAAGCAATATGCCCATTTTGAAGCGGTCCCCCGAGAGGTTAGCCAGCTTTTTCAAGCCTCGCAAGTCTCCTTCTTTCACTGTGGCAGAGGACTTGATTTCAACGCCAACGCATTGTCCGGCCGTGTTTTCGATCACGATATCCACTTCCACTTTTTCAACGTCGCGGTAATACAGCAGGTGATAGTCGCCCTCTGCCGTGGTGGTGTGCTTGAGCAACTCCCCAAACACAAATGATTCAAGTACATGACCAAACCGTGTTTTATCTTTAGTCACCTCATCCGCTGTCAAATCAAGCAGCGTGGCCAGCAGGCCCGAGTCAATGAACTGAAGCTTGGGGGATTTGACCACTCGGGTGAGTCGGTTGCGTGCCCAAACATCCAAGCGCTTAAGCAAATACATTTGCTCAAAGAGGCTCGCGTACTTTGCGGCGGTCTTTCCATCAAGCCCTACTTGCCCACCCAACTGTGTGT
>CAMDXR010000136.1 GCA_945877725.1 Limnohabitans sp. Rim8 | reverse complement strand
CGCGGCAGCGACTTTCACAGCCCCGACGAAAGCCGGATTGATCTGGGAACCCTGCCCTATTTACCTGGCCAGTTAAAACCGGTTTGGGAACTGCTGGCAGACCGAATACAGTGATCAAACCGTCCAAGAACACTTTGCACGGTATTGGCTTCGCCGTTTTGGCAACGGCCTGCTTCGCCACCTTGGACACCACCACGCGACATATCAGCGCCAGCATGTCCGTGTTGCTGGCTTTGTGGTTTCGTTACGCCATTCAGGCCGTCATCACCACCGCGATCGTCTGGCCGGGCCGGGGCCGTAAGGTCCTTATGACGAAGCACCCGCGTTTTCAATTGGCCCGTGGCTTGCTGCTCTTTGTTTGCAGCATGCTGGCCTTTTACAGCCTCAAATACATGCCGGTCGGAGAATTCACGGCCATTGCTCTGCTGGCTCCACTGGTGATCACATTGCTTGCGGCCCGGATGCTGAAAGAAAAAATCCGGCCCCTTCGTTGGATGCTCGTGACAGGTGGCTTTTTGGGAACGCTGGTCATTATTCGGCCCGGCAGCCATCACTTTGACTGGACGGTGATTTTTCCTTTGATACTGGTCGCCACCAATTCCGCCTTTCAGATCCTGACCAGCAAAATGGCCCAGACAGAAGACCCCGTGACCATGCACTTCTACACAGGGTGGATTGGCACTTTCATGGCCACCCTGATCCTGCCGTTTGTTTGGGAAATGCCCACCGATTGGACCCTCTGGCTACAACTCTTTTTGATGGGTTTGCTGGGCACCACTGGCCATTTCTTATTGATCCTGGCCTATGGCCGCGCCCCGGCGGCAACTCTGACACCCTACATGTACACCCAAATCGGCTTTGGCGTGCTGGGCGGGTGGCTGGTCTTCAACCACCTGCCAGACCAATGGACCCTCATCGGCATGGGTTTGGTGGCACTTTGCGGGGCCTTGGGAGCTTGGCTAACGGTTCGAGAAAACCGCATCGCCATCCAGCCCCCTGAATCCTGAAAAACGCCCGCACACCCACGACTCCATGGCCCAGTTTTTCAGCGTTCACCCCGATAACCCACAAACACGCTTGCTCAAGCAATCCGTGCAACTGCTTAACCAAGGCCATGTTTTGGCGGTCCCTACCGACTCCAGCTATGCACTCGTTTGCCATCTGGATGACAAAACCGCCGCTGACCATCTGCGCAAAATTCGGGGTGTTGACGACAAACACCACCTGACTTTGCTGTGCCGCGATCTGAGCGAATTGTCTAACTACGCCCGGGTAGATAACCAGCAATTTAGAGCCATTAAACAAGCCACTCCTGGGCCCTTCACCTTCATTTTGGAAGCCACCAAAGAAGTACCTAGACGGGTCAGTCACCCTCAGCGCAAAACCATTGGTCTGCGCCTGCCCGATCACAAGGTGCTGCAAGAATTATTGGCCTTGCATGGCGCTCCCTTACTGGCCGCGACCCTGATCCTGCCTGGCGAAGAAACGCCTTTGAACGACCCGCAGGAAATTCGGGAACGCCTAGAACACCAAATCGCTGCCGTGATTGATGCCGGGGCCTGCACGCTTGACCCCACCACCGTGATCGACATGAGCGGCACTGAAGTCCAAGTCCTGCGGCATGGCCAAGGCGATCCCGCCTTGCTGGGCTTGTGATCGTCAGGCCCCCTTCGCGGTCTGAGACAATGCGCAAGTGAATATGACCGACCTCATCCAGACCGTTCTGATTTATGCCTTGCCCGTGATCTTTGCCATCACCCTGCACGAGGCAGCCCATGGCTATGCCGCACAACGCCTGGGCGACCCTACGGCGGCCATGCTGGGGCGCGTCACCCTCAACCCGTTTCCCCACATCGATCCGGTGGGTACCATCCTGTTGCCCCTGTTGCTTTACTTCAGTACCAGTGGTGCGTTTCTATTTGGTTATGCCAAACCCGTACCGGTTCGATTTGACCAACTCCGACATCCCAAGCGCGACATGATCTGGGTTGCCCTTGCCGGGCCTGCGGCCAATTTGCTGCAAGCGCTGCTTTGGGGCATCTTGCTTTATTTACTGGCTGGCAACGGCATCAACGAACGATTCTTTTTAGAAATGTGCAAGGCCGGCATGCTCACCAATGTGGTCATGTTCGCCTTCAATCTGTTTCCACTGCCCCCGCTGGATGGCGGACGCATACTGGTCGGCATGCTCCCTTGGCGTCAAGCCGTTATGGTTTCCCGCATAGAGCCTTTTGGTTTTTTCATCGTCATGGCCCTGGTCATCACTGGCGTCATCAGTGCGCTGTGGATGCAACCCCTCATGAGCGTGACCTTTGATCTGATCAAACTGGCACTCAGCCCCTTGTCTTTTTTGCTTCGTTGAGCCTTTTTCCCATGACCTCCAAGCCTCGCACCCGTGTCCTGACCGGCATCACCACCACCGGCACCCCCCATTTGGGCAATTACGTTGGTGCCATACGCCCCACGGTACAAGCCAGTCGTGACAGCAGCACCGACGGTTTTTATTTTTTGGCCGACTACCACGCACTCATCAAATGCGGTGAACCCGCTCGGGTACAGCGCTCCACGCTTGAAATTGCGGCCAGCTGGATCGCATCAGGTCTGGACCCCAAAAACGTTACTTTTTACCGCCAGTCCGACATTCCCGAAATTCCAGAACTCACCTGGTTATTGACCTGCGTGACCGGCAAAGGCCTGCTCAACCGAGCGCACGCCTACAAAGCGGCTGTCGATAAAAATACCGCCGCCGGCCACGACCCTGACAGCGACGTAACGGCTGGACTGTTCATGTACCCCGTGCTCATGGGCGCGGATATTTTGATGTTCAAGGCCCACAAAGTCCCAGTGGGGCGAGACCAAATCCAGCATATAGAGATGGCGCGAGACATGGCCTCCAGCTTTAACCACCTTTATGGTGAACATTTGGTTCAGCCTGAAGCGGTGATCGAAGAGTCCGTGGCCCTGTTGCCCGGTCTGGATGGTCGCAAAATGAGCAAAAGCTACGACAACACCATTCCGTTATTTGCGCCCTCCACTGAACTGCGCAAGCACATTGCAGGCATCCTGACCGACTCCAAACTGCCCGGCGAGGCCAAGACAATCGAAGGTTCCGCGCTGTTCCAGATCTATCAAGCCTTTGCCAACGCAGACGAAACTGCAGCAATGGCCAAAGCCTATGCCGACGGCATCTCGTGGGGTGATGCCAAGCAAATGCTGTTTGAGCGAATTGACCGGGAAGTAGCGCCCATGCGCGAACAGTACCAGGCGCTGATCAGCAATCCGGCACAAGTAGACCAAATTTTGTTAGAGGGTGCTGACAAAGCACGTCAACTGGCAATCCCTTTCATGCGCGAATTGCGCCATGCGGTCGGCCTGCGCGCACTGGCCTCCGGCAACACCGCCAAGGTCGCCAAAGTAGCCAAATCTGCCGTTCCCAGTTTCAAGCAATACCGCGAAAAAAATGGCCAGTTTTACTTCAAACTGATGGATGAACAAGGCCAGTTGGTCCTGCAAAGTTTGGGCTTTGAATCCCCCAAAGCGGCAGGCCAAACCATTGCCCGCCTGCAAACTGAAGGTGTATCTTGTCTGCCCGAAATAGCCCCTCTGCTGGAGCCTGTTCAGGCTGGCCACGCACAAGTCATCGCTGAACTTTTAAATAAAATGGAAAGTGCAAAAGTAATAAAATAAATTGTTTTTTTCACATTTATCATTTTTTATTGTGACATCTCATAATTTCGTGTATTATTAAACTTTCAGTCTACTGTAAAGAACAAAATCATGACCGTTTACGTCATCGACGATCACCCTCTCATGCGCGATGCACTGACCATGTTGGTCCACCGTGTCAAACCCGGGCTCAAGATCATTCCTATCCACAAATTGAACGTGGTGGAGTCCACTGTCGAAAAGAACGGTATTCCCGAACTTTTCTGCCTGGATTTGCAATTGCCGGACACACTGGGCATGTCAGGCGTTCAGGTCCTGAAAGCCAAATTCCCGGATGTGCCCTTGGCAGTGGTCACCAGCTCCAGCGCCAGCGAGTTTGAAGCGCGCTGCCTCGAAGCGGGTGCCAACGCTTTCATCGAAAAGTCCAGCAGTCCCACGCAAATCATTGCAGCACTGCGCAGCCTGTTGGTCAGCGACGATGAAGAGGAAGAAGACGAGGGCACCACCACGGCAGGCCCGACCAAACTCTCCAAGCGCCAAAAGCAACTGATTTTGATGCTGGACCAAGGCCTGTCCAACCGCGAAATTGCCGAGAAACTCGACATCAGCGAGCACACTGTCAAGGTGCACTTCTGGCGTCTGTTCCGTCGTCTGGGCGTTAACAGCCGGACACAAGCGTTGCACTTTGCACGCACCAACGGCTGGTTGGGCATCTAAGCCCCAATCCGTCGAACATGCCGGTTGTCTCCATCACGCTGCTGCCAGGTTACGAAACCAGCACGCAGCATCGGATGGTGGACCGTGTGGCCAATGCGGTTCGCTCCGTCATTGCCACACCCGAAGCGGGCACCACAGTCTTCATCAACGAGGTCAGCACTTACCGACGCGATGGTAAGGTCTTCAGTGGTGGCCGCGCAGCCCACCCTGTGGCCTCTGAAGTGGTTCAGTCTTTCTTGCAAGCCATGCAAAACAGGGACTTGGCCACAGCCCGAAGCCATTTACACCCTGAATTTCGCATGTGCTTTCCGGGCGGCCAGGTCATGAAATCACTTTCAGACCTGATCAGCTGGGCACAACATCGCTATTCCAGCATTGCCAAGCACTACGATCAATTTGAAGAAAGCTGGCAAGGCGACACCACCGTCGTTTTTTGTCACGGCACCCTGCACGGCACCTGGCTCAATGGGCAAACCTTCAAAGATATCCGCTTCATTGACCGGATGGAAGTACAAGACGGACTCATCAAGCGGCAAGATGTGTGGAACGATCTGGCCGAACACCGCAAACCCTGATTTTTTCTGGTCTGAATTTTGTTAGAACACCAGCACCAGCTTGGTCGAAAAGACTGAAACTATTTTTTATTGACGATGTCAGGCGTCACGGCATCCAACACATTGATGGTGGTCTTGACCCCGTAAACCACCGCAGACCCGGCGGCGTCTGCAATAGCCAGCACAGTGCAGCCCTGCAGCAAACAAAGAACTGCCATCACAGCGCTCAGCAACACATATTTCATGGGGTAGCCCAAAAGTCGATTACAAAAAAGTCTGTAAATACTTGTTTATTCTATATAAGGTCAACCGTCTTTTTCTATTCCCTTAACACCGCTGCCTGATAGCTAGGGATAGGTTGCTTTGATCTGCTTTATCAGATCTGCAGCGAAACGGTTCGCGGCATCTGGGCTGGCGCCCGTCCAGCCATAGCGTCTTGCCGCAGTTGGCCCGGAACCATAGGTTCGCATGCCTCGATTGATTGGCCCAGCCAACAAACCATGCGCTGCATCTTCGTAAAACCAGAATTCCAACGGTTGGCCCAAAGCTTTGATTTGTTCACCCCACTGCTGAGGGGAAAGTCCTTGCGCTGTCTGATTGGCTCGCAAACTGCAAGACTGTGTCGTCCCGGGTGCCGCACCCTCTGCTGACTGATTAACAACACATGGATCGGTACGAAGATGCATTAAGTCATCCTCGGTTTTGCCGCCATAGTTGTCTTGTTTGCCGAAAACCATTTTCAGTGGCACGCGAATCTGATCGGGCATACCGATACCCGCCGAAGGAGCACCCTCCGCAAAGACCATCCGTACATATGCCGGATCCACCACTGCCGCCATGTTCAAGGCCACGCTGCCACCATTGGACAATCCATGAATAAAAAGGCGTGAGGTATCGATGCGCGTATTTTGGCGAATCCAGTGATAAGCCCCCAGCGTGGCTTTGAAAATCATGCGCTGGCGAGACTCATTGCTCGTCCCAGTCAGAAACAACGAGGTCCCGCGGTACTGAAAACCATTCATCTCATAAGCATCAAAAAGCAAAGTAGCCACGCCGAAGCCGTTCATGCGACGCACCATTTCTTGCTCGGCTGAGCCTGGGCCATTACCCCCGTGGGAAATGATCATCAGTGGTGGACGTTCTGCCAACTTTTCAGAAAAAAAACTGGGCATCGACAGCTGAACTGAGCGATGACAAGGATCAAATTCAGCCAGCGGACCCACGACACGATGAAAACCGGGCCGGATTTCGACCAACTTAGCCACATCGGGTGGCACTGGGCGGCAATCCGATTGAGCATGGACATCTGTCAAAAACACAAAAGTTGGCAAACAAGCACAAGCGCAAAATCTAAGGAAGTCAGCAGTAAAAACCATTTATAAAACCCCGCTCAATTTCGTAAGTCGCCATTTTCGGACAGTCAATCTTCACACCCATCCTGCCGACTTCTAGAAAGGGTTATTTTGTCCGGGCATACGCCCTCAGGTGCAGACACCTTGGTGACAACTTGCAGGACGCCTACTTTGTTTCCCTACTTGTAAAAGCTAATTGGGCTCGTTAGCATGAGTTCACTTAAGAAAGTAACCTGAACGGGAGACACCTTTTGGGCAATACAGAGAACCCACTGCTTGGAACATGGCATCTGGTGA
Source organism: Limnohabitans sp. Rim8 (assembly GCA_945877725.1). Lineage (GTDB taxonomy): Bacteria > Pseudomonadota > Gammaproteobacteria > Burkholderiales > Burkholderiaceae_C > Limnohabitans_A. The sequence continues at coordinate 1,468 of CAMDXR010000136.1, read as the reverse complement.
TATGGGATATCGCCTACGGCGATGGACGTCCGGCCAGTTTGCCGTTTGGTACAAATCCCAACGGCCTGATTTGCTACACCCACGACGGAACCATGAGCGCCTGTATTGCCAGCGCCAACAGGCCACATCTGACATCTGAAAGCGTACGTAGCGCACCCGTCGCGGAGCGTCTGGCGGCATTTGAAACTTTTTTTCAATACGCAGGGCACTATCAGCTTCGAATGAATGATGGCCAGCAACAAGTTGTGCACAGCGTGACACATGCGCTCAATCCCAATTTCGTGGGCAGTCAACAGGTGCGCAATGTTGCTTTTTCTGAAGACGGCAGGTTGACACTGTCCGCCTCAGACACCGTGCCCGGCACATCTGTGGCGCGACACCACCGTCTCGTCTGGCAAAGAAGCGATGCCAATATCGCCATCCACCCATGAACCCAGCCCACTTTTTTGAGCAACATAAGCTCAGATTTAACCAAGCACAAGCGACTTGTGCCAGTCGCCATTGCTGGAGCCCGTTTCCGGAAATGCCTGACAAATATCCCAATGCAGCGACCGCCCAAGCGAACGGGCTTGCAGCCTTTAAAGCCCATCTCGGCAGTGCCCAAACACGCAGTTTTGTCATGGATCAACCCGGTCAACTGGCTGAATGGGGCGAAGAAGTTTCACCGTACACACAAAAGACACTGGGCATAACTTACCCCCAATCCGATCTGGATGAGTTGTTCAACGCCGCGCAGATTGCCATTGCAGACTGGTCGGCCGCCAGCGTAGACACCCGCATTGGCGTGTTGATGGAGGTGGTTGATCAGATTTTTCAAAACCATTTGTTCGAAATTGCCCATTCGGTGATGCACACCGCCGGGCAAAGTTTCAACATGGCCTATGCAGGCTCAGGCGTCAATGCACTTGACCGCGCCATAGAAGCCCTGGTCTATGCCCACCAGGCCATGCACAGCATTGCGCCGACCACCCGCTGGGAGCGCCAATTCGGGCCCAGCAAGATTGTGTTGGACAAGACCTATCGGTTGGTTCCACGCGGCGTAGCGGTCTGTTTTTCTTGTGCGAGTTTTCCCACCTGGAATGCCTGGCCGTCCATGATGGCCAGTTTGGCGACCGGCAATGCCGTGATTGTCAAACCCCACCCAGCCACCGTGTTGCCCATGGCGATTTCGGTCAAGGTATTCCGCCAAGTGCTCAAAGCTGCAGGTTTTGACCCTAATTTGGTCACCATGGCAACCGACAGCAGCGCCAACCCGATTGGCAAATTGTTGGTGAAACACCCCAAAACCGCAATCGTTGACTTCACGGGCAGCGTGCAGTTTGGTCAGTGGGTAGAGCGTCACGCGCACCCTGCACTGAGCTATACAGAAACGGCAGGGTGCAATACGGTGGTTCTCGAGTCGGTTCAAGACCTCGATGCCGTGTTGCGAAGTCTGGCCACCACGTTGTGTTTGTTCAGTGCCCAGATG